>NZ_BAABRS010000003.1:0-300000 GCF_039545095.1 Fodinibius salicampi
CGCCCCCGTAGTGCTTGGCCATCACCGTCGTGATCGCGGCCGTCAGGGTCGTCTTCCCGTGGTCTACGTGACCTATCGTTCCTATGTTTACATGCGGCTTATTCCGCTGGTATGTCTCTTTTGCCATGATTACAGTGTTTACAGTTAAATGTTTAACATAACATCATTTGACTTCGCAGCGCTTCGTGAGCCGTTAGTCGGATTTGAACCGACGACCCCTTCCTTACCATGGAAGTGCTCTACCCCTGAGCTATAACGGCTTGAGGATGCGAATCCCGTTGGGATGAGCGGGCGACCGGAGTCGAACCGGCAACATTCACCTTGGAAGGGTGACACTCTACCAATTGAGTTACGCCCGCTTAGACCTATATAGAAATCAAAAGCAAACCCCTAACCAAATCCGGCGATGTTTACTTTAGTGGGGGGAGCAGGATTCGAACCTACGAAGGCTTGCGCCAACAGATTTACAGTCTGCCCCAGTTGGCCACTTTGGTATCCCCCCAGGAATACAACAATAAAAACAGTGCCAAAAAATGGCATCTCTTACACCCGATTTTCTTATGAGCCAACGGCCGGATTCGAACCGACGACCGGCTGTTTACAAGACAGCTGCTCTACCCCTGAGCTACGTTGGCTTATCGGGTACCGACCTTGAGAGCAACCCAAGCATTTGAGCTTAGAATCCCCTCCAGTCGAAAGACTCGAAAGCTAAGCACAGTTTTTATTTTTGTCAACATTGATTTAATAAAAATATCTCTATTAGGCTTTAAGTTTGAATACAAATAAAATCAGCCCTTATCTCTTATAATAATAGATTCCAATCCTTATAATGATGTATACTCCAATTCCTGTCAGGATGATTTTACCATACACAGAAAGATATTCACCAATAAGCCGCCAATTCTCGTGCACGATCCACCCAAAAGCCAACAAAATTCCATTCCATAAAATGGAACTGACGCCCGAACATAGTATCGTTTTGCTAATAGGGGTATTACCAAGTCCGGCAGCAAGAGAAATAACTGAACGAGTTCCCGCTAAAAATCGATTGGCCAAAACCACACCTAATCCCCACTTTTCCATCCAGCTTCTAACTTTATGAAGGTATTCAACCGGAATAAAACGCAGAAATCTTACGCCCTTCTGTTTTCGTTCTACAACTCCTCCCCATTTATAACCAATCCAATACATTGTCATGAAACCAATTACCGAAGCAATGGTTGTTAACAATAAAACCGGCACCAGACCTATTACAGATTCAGCCGCTAAGTATCCACCAAAAGCGACAAGCACGTCACCGGGAATGGGGGGCACTACATTCTCAATATAAGCAACTACAAAAAAAACGAGATAGATGCTTAACGGCGGCAAAACTTCAATGAACTGCACCATCTCTTGCGTAAACTGCTCAATCATGATGCTCGTTCTTGATTAGAAGTACAACAGCCCGGCTAGAGATACCTTCCTTGCGCCCCTCAAACCCCTTTCCTTCAGAGGTAGTAGCCTTGACCGAAATTTGATCAAACTTCACTTGCAAATCTTCTGCAATACATTCGCGTATTGACCGGATAAAAGGAGCAAGCTTAGGCTCCTCAGCCACGACCGTTGCATCAACATTTGCAATCTTCCATCCTTCATCCTTTACCAGTTGGTGGACTCTTCTTAATAATATCCTGCTGTCAATGTCTTTAAAATCAGGATTCGTATCCGGGAAATGTTGACCAATATCGCCGAGCGCACATGCCCCCAGCAAGGCATCACAGATCGCATGAAGAAGTACATCAGCATCTGAATATCCCACCAAACCCTTTGAAAAAGGCACTTCCACCCCTCCCAATATTAACGGGCGTCCCTCACTAAGCCTATGTACGTCATAACCATACCCAATTCTCATAACTACATCCTATTCTAGTCGATCATTAGTTTGGCCGTTTCGAAATCCTGTGGATAAGTTATTTTCATATTCATCCGATCTCCCTCTACTATTTTAACTTTTTGACCCATTCTTTCAACAAGCGTTGAATCATCCGTGCCAAGAAATTTATCTTGTCTCGCTTGTTTATAAGCTTTAATTAAGACTTCTCTTTGAAATACTTGTGGCGTCTGGGTTTGCCACATTGCTGTTCGCGGAGGGGTGTTCTCAACATAATGATCTTTAGTAACATACTTAATTGTATCTGTGGCAGGAATGCCAAGCACTGCTGCACCCACCTCGAATGCAGCCTCGCAACAAGCCTCAATATGCTCCTTCTTAACAAAGGGACGGACCGCATCATGGACTATCACAAGGTCAGTCGCGATTATTCGTGATAAGGCATTACTAATAGAATGCTGTCGCTCTTCTCCACCCTCCACGACATCGCCCTGTATTGTATCTGGAAGCAGCGATCCAAGCACCTCCCGGGTCAACTCTATATAATCTTTTGAAGTAACGACCACCACCTGCTTTAATCCTTCAAGTCCCAAAAATCGATGTATCGTCCGCTCCAATATAGAAATACCCTTTAACTCCAAATAAGGCTTTGGAACTTCCTTTTGCATCCGCTTACCGGAGCCCGCTGCAGGTATTACAAGAGTTTTCGTTACCACCGGACAAACTTAGAGAATCAAGATTGAGTCACCGAAGCCGAAAAAACGATAATCCTCTTCCTGCGCTTCTTCATAGGCTTCCATGAGGAAATCATATCCACCGAAAGCAGCTCCGAGCATTAACATGGTAGATTCCGGACGATGGAAGTTCGTAATAACTCCCTCCGTAATTTTAAAATCATAGGGAGGATAAATAAACTTATCGGTCCAGCCGGTCCCCGGCTTGGAAATACCACTTGCCGTAATACTTGTTTCGATAGTTCGAACGGAAGTGGTGCCGCATCCCACTACCTTATTATCCTTGCTCTTCAATGCCTTATTGATCGCATCGGAGGTTTCTTTGGAAATATTATAATTTTCAGAATCCATACGATGCTTTGTCAAATCTTCCACTTCTACCGGACGGAACGTACCCCAGCCGATATGAAGGGTGATAGGCAGCATTTTTACTCCTTTATCTTTCAGTTTTTCAACCAGGTCTTGTGTGAAATGCATCGCAGCAAAAGGGGCAGCTACTGAACCACGCTCTTTAGCAAAGATCGTCTGGTATTGTTCCTTATCTTCCTCTCTGGGTTCGCGATCGATATAGGGTGGAAGGGGCATTTCCCCAATATCATCCAATAACTTATAGAGCTCTTCATTGGTACCTTCATAGAGGAATCGGATAGTACGTCCCCTCGAGGTCGTGTTATCAATAACCTCTGCCATCAGGTCGGGACCAAAATAAAGTTTATTGCCGATACGTATTTTACGAGCAGGTTCAACGAGTACATCCCATAGCATATTTTCGGGAACCAGTTCACGCAACAGGAATACCTCAATATCGGCATCCGTTTTTTCTTTTTTCCCTTTTAGGCGCGCCGGAAACACCTTGGTATTATTATATATTAGTACATCACCTTCATTTAAATACTTATGAATATCCGAGAATTTTTCGTGCTTAATACTTTCATCCTCCCGATCCAAAACCATTAACTTTGCAGCATCACGTGGTTCAACCGGCTCTTCGGGAACGTTAAAATCGTCGGTGTCAAACTTAAAATCGGTTAGTTTCATTATCGAACTACAGCCTTTTATTTGGTTTTATTAAACCGTATTTTTATTGGATTCAAAGCTTTCAAATATACCCTATTTTCATCCGCTGAACAAGTTCGAATTTATGACGGAGGTGTGCCAGAGCGGTCGAATGGGGCGGTCTCGAAAACCGTTGAATCGTTTTTCGATTCCGGGGGTTCGAATCCCTCCACCTCCGCAACTTTTTATAAATAGCGTATATTGGCGTTTGAGTAAATACTTTTTTCCAAAAAAAACTACTTAATATCAAACCATAATTAATCAGTTTTATTTCCGTTATTTTTTCTGAAGAAAACTTATGGCAGCTGTTTCCTAAAAAATATTCGGAATAACACTCTTTATTGTAGAACTTTACTTTATTATACTTAAATTAGTTTCACAGGCGTTATATACGCTTTTGTATAATACTACCGGGTAACTATCAATGATTATGAAAAAGACTTGGATCTTCACCTTTATAAGTACATTTGTTCTTTTATTCATTGGGATGTCTTCAGTAGCAGAAGCCCAGCTTCGTGAGGATGTTAATCGCTCTTCCGCACTCACGGGTTCGGTTATAAAACAAAATCCCAGTAAGGACGCTAATCTGGGAAATCTGTTTAATATGCAGATGGATCATTCCTATTCCATGATGTTCTCAAGTTTTGGAGGACAAATGCAAAACATGAATGCTTATACGAATACCATGCGCTTCTTCTTTTCAGAAGATCTCACTGGTCGGGTTGACTTATCGCTCTTGCACTCCCCATTCGGGAACAACAATTTTATGTCAAATAACAACGGGATGGATACCCAGTTGCTTATTCGTAATGCTGAGCTGAATTATCAAATTAATGAGAACAGTAATATCAGCATTCATTTTCAGCAGTTACCTCAAGACTATGGCTACAGTCCCTGGGGCATGGGCCCGCGATCTCGTCACTCTCTGAACTCCGGCCATTTTATTTTCGACTAGTCCAGCCTAAGGCATGAGCTCAGATAGCAGAGAATCCAGTTCGTTTGTTCTAAATGCTGCCATTGGATTTCTTAGCCTACTTTTAGTACTGCTTGTTTTTGGTCTTTTTACCCGTATTGTTTATCCCCGGATAGAAAACCAACGTAATGAGATAAACACCAATCTAATTGGAGATATTATTCAGCTTGAAGTGCTAAATGGCTGTGGAGTTCCCGGTGTAGCCAATACCTTTACTTCTACACTTCGCAAAAATGGATTTGATGTAGTAGAAACAGGAAATTTCAAGAACTTTGATATGACCAATACGGTTATAATAGCACGGACCATTAATAAAGGTAACGCACTGAAAATTGCTGATGTTCTCGGCGTTGAACCTCAAAATGTTATTGTAGAAGCATCAGAAGATTACTATCTCGATGCGACCGTTGTTATAGGATCTGATTATAAATCTTTAACACTCAACTAATTTTATATGACCAACACCTCTTCTAAAAAAGAACAACAATTTACCAGCGTCAATGACGCCAAAACAGCCGATTCCGAAAAGCTGATTGAAGTCATAACAGAAGCAATGCTCGACCGAAAAGCAGAAGACATTATTGTACTGGATGTTCACAAACTAACTACGCTGGCAGATAAGTTTATCGTTTGCCATGCCAGTACGGATGTTCAAATCAAAGCCATTGCTGATAATATTAATAAGGAGACGCACGAAAATCTGGGCGAAAAAGCCTGGAAAGAAGAAGGACGCGAAAGCCGGCGATGGGTTATTCTGGATTATGTAAATGTCGTTGTACATATCTTTAAAAAGGAATTGCGTGAGTATTATGCTCTCGAACGCATGTGGAATGATGCCCCGGTTCAAAGAATTGAAGAATAATCCTCATTTTTCGATATCGGGCTTATTGTTAACTATTGGATTTTTTATGATCTTTGGGTGCGCTTCTTCAGATCCCAAATTAACTGATTCTTATCCCAATTTAACAGAACTGCAACAGCCCGAGGATACACCACATCAGGAAGGGAAAGTATATATTGATTCGCTGAAGCAAATTACCATTGAAAAAGAAAACGCACTTTTAATTTCCGGCAAACTCGCCGATGGCTGTACGCATCTCCGGACCGTATCTCATCAAGAGACAAAAGATAATTCCCTTCACTTACAAGTTACTGCTTGGCGGCACACTGACAAAATGTGCACCCAAGCACTCGTCCCCTTCTCTTATATTTATCAGGAATTAAGTAATTCCCAAATTATTCACTATTCTGATATTCTCATTAACGGAAAAAAATATTCGATATAGCGATGCCTAAAAAAGTACTGGTTACTGAACCCATTGTCGATTCTGTTATCAATAAGCTCAAGGCCCACTTCTCTGTGGATGTTGGCCAGCGTGGCGATTATAATTCAGAGGAAGCCCTTATTCGCGATATCCCTCAATACCACGCCATACTGCCCATGCTTTCCAACCCAATCACTAGCGAGGTCTTAAAGGCAGGAGAACGCCTACAAATCGTTGCCAACCATGCTGTAGGGTACAATAATATTGATGTTGATGCTGCCCATAAAGAAAATATTTATGTAGCAAACACTCCCGATGTTCTGACTGACTCCTGTGCCGAATTTACGATCGGACTTATATTAGCAGTAAGCAGAAGGCTATTTGAAGCACAGCGCTATCTCCTCGATGGTAAATTTGATGGATGGGAACCACTCGGTTTTTTAGGCAAAGAACTCCAGAGAAGTACACTCGGTATTGTGGGGATGGGCAGAATTGGTCAGGCTGTAGCTCAAAGGGCCAAAGCATTTGGTATGGATATTATTTACCATAACCGAAGCCGATTGGCGCCAGAGACAGAAAATACCTTTGATGCCTCTTACCGGGCTGATATAGAAAGATTAGCCGAAGAAGCCGATATTCTTACTCTTCACTGTCCGCTCACTGATGAAACCAAACATCTTGTGGATAAAGAGGTTCTTTCTTTATTGGGAGAAAAAGCAATATTGGTTAATACTTCTCGCGGTCCCGTCGTTGATGAAAAAGCTCTTGCTGAGGCCCTGCATGATGGGACCATCGGGGGAGCTGCCCTGGATGTATTTGAAGAAGAGCCCAATGTGCATCCCCGTCTCCTGGCAGCACCTAATTGCCTGTTGACCCCTCACATCGCTAGTGCCAGTCAAGAAACACGAGAAGCGATAGGCATGTTGGCTGCTGAGGCTATTATCGGGATTCTTGAGGGACAAGACCCAAATAAAATTCCTAACTTGATTCAACCTTAAATTCGATTCATATTCAAATACCTGATGAATCGACCTTAGTTTTATGAAGACATCTCTGGATCTATCCCGGCTTTACCGTCTTTTAGGATGGGCAATTTTAACTCTTTTATTACTACTTCTTGCTCTCGAGGGATGGCGTTATAGTATCAAGCCATCAGACGCTAACCATCAACAAATCGTAGAACAAAGACTCACGGAATCGGCTCAGTTTTTTGAGAATAAGCAACAGCAATTGCTAAATCGATCTGAGCAGTTGGCTTCCACCCTTCAATCATTACTGCTGCAAGAACATTCGCCTCAAAATATTTACACGCATCTGGATTCATATTCCGATTTTTGGGGAATATCTTTGTACCAGAATGACCAACCTATCGTCTGGAAAGGATTTGCTCCGCCCAACCGAAATGACAATTCTTTAGAAGATCCCCTCGAACCCCAAATAACACTCTCAAAGGAAAACAATACTACTTACTGGGAGGCCTATGTCCCTTTTAATGTGCAAAGAAATGATGATGTCATCTGGTATCAGATGTTCACCAGTTATCGCATAGAACAGACCAATCCATTAGCTATTGGCTCCGCTACTGAATTTAATATCCTCCATTCAGAATCTTCGATTGATTATCCAGTAAACTTTAGCATTTTTAGTTCTCCACCTGATAGTGTAACCCAAACCCAAAAATTAAACAACATTGAGAGAGACTCTATTGGTGTTGTTTATGCTTCTGAGGAGGATCTTCTGCAAAAAAAAGAAGAATGGAATGAAGGAAACAGTTTCTGGCGATCTCTTTTCGCCCTATTCAGTTTTGCAGTCTTCGTCATTGTCTTCTTCAAAGCCGTTGATAAAGTTAGTTGGCTTACCGGACTTCTTCTACAACTCTTTTTTATTAGTGCCGGCTGGTTTGTATTAGCTTATACTGATATTATATCAATCTGGACCCAGATGCTTGTTGAACCTGCGAATGAAGCATGGGCTAAAACTGCAGAACAGCTGGCCTATATATTTACACAGGTATTCTTTGCCCTACTTGCTTCAATCGCTATTGCCCGAAAACTACCATTCTTCAACAGGAAGATAAAAGCCAACTCCTATCTTGCTTCTATTGGTTTAGCCACCTTTGTGGGAGCTATTAATGGCCTTAGTATACCGCTTGTTCTCAATTGGACCTATAACAATATTGTTTCTTCCGGCATCCCGCTATTAGACCTACGCATATTACCAGAATGGAACACGGTTATTATCTATCTTATAGTTGGGCTAACACTTTTGTCATTGGGAATTCTTTTATCTTCCCTTAATCTCCTTCTTTTTCGCTCTACTCTAAATCACATCCGGTTATCAGCAACCATTGTTGTAATAGCTTTTATTATTGGTCTTTTACTAACCCAACTTTTAGTCCTCAATTTCCCCGCCCTCAATTGGATTCTCTATTCAAGTATAGCGGCCTTTGCTATTATTCTATTTATTGCAATTGGCCACGCTCAGAACATTCCAGGGATATCGTCCCTCTCTCCGCTGCGTAACATTGTTATGGGGAGCATATTTATTGCAACCTTGGGGGTACCCATGTTTTACCAATCTTATCTCATACATATCGACGAAGAACTTTTACAAACAGCCCAAAATTATGCGCAGGAAGAAGATCCCCAGGCTAGGGAGTTAACCCGTCAGCTTTTAGTGAATCTTGAGAAAGAGTTTCAAACTATTTCCAACGAAGATATCCTTAATAATCAATCATCAATACAATCTCGGTTCACCCAAAACATTCGTGATTTCCTGGAATCGGAATGGAACACCTATTCGTTTGACCTACAGCTGGTTAGCAGCTCTGAAGAGCTTATTGCAAACTATTCCACCAATCTAAATTCACCAAACTGGATAAATTACTTCAACATCCCTCGACTAAAAATAACTACAGAAATACAACAGATTACCAGATCCAGCATCCAGCCAATTATTCAACAGCCACAGCTCATAAACCAACAGGATTACCGGACTTTTTACAGGGGTTGGATACCCGTTTTTGGATCTTCCGAGTACCAACCGATAGCCTGGATTTTATGCTCTGTTTATAAAGAGCGCCCTCAATTTAATAAGCCAATTCGCGCAGTAATGGCTTCATTAACGTATGAGGACTGGAATAATAACTTCTTGATGCAGAAATACGAGAATGCTCAGTTAGTGAGTGCTACCGACCAGGGTTTTACAGGATATTTCCCTAAGTACCAGCAACTAAATGAGGAAGAGCAGAAAGCTCTCGAAAGCGATTCACTTATTTATTATTACGATCAGGCTAATGAAAACACCTATCGCACATTGTTGTGGAAAGAATCAGATACTGTATCCATTAAAACCAGTTCTGCCCTGCCGGAATATCGACTTATTCTATTCTCTCTTTTCCGTTTCAGCTTTACCCTACTCATTGTAGGTTGCCTAATTACTTTTATTACTCAGCTTATTAATAAGCATCAAACTTCGTTGCTGGGAGAAAATAAGCGCTTTCAGGATCGTATCCTCGATAGTTTCTTACTGGCCACTCTAATCTTTCTAGGATTCTTAATTGCGACTTCACATTATGCTATCAAAAAGCAGAACCAAGAAATTGTTCGACAGGAATTATTTGAGAAGCTTGAGCGGCTTGCGGAGTCTATTCAATCCAGCCAGCTTATGGACAACAATTTTAGTCGCAGCCCCTCATCTTCGCTCGAATCTCTTACGACCCCGTGGAATGTGGATGCTACTTTATATACGGACCACAGCGTAGCTGAAACTACAACACCCCAAATATATCAGCAACACTTACTTCCCGATATCCTACCCTATGATATTTATCATCAAATTTCAGTCCAGCAAAAAAGGGAGGCTTATTCTTCCGTTAATTTGGCGGGACAACCTTTACTTATTGGCTACCGTTCTATTCTGGATGATGAAAATGAAACAATGGGAATTCTTGCCATCCCAACCTTTCTGGAATCGCCTAAATATGATCAGCAACTATTGGAAACCATAAGCTACCTTATTTTAGTTTATATCTTGGTGTTCGGCCTATTTATACTGGGTTCTGCCTTCATTTCAAAATCCTTGACGCGTTCTCTAACCTATATACAACGCGGCCTTAATAAAATATCAGGTGGTAATTTGGATACGACTATTCCGGTTACGAGTCAGGATGAAATCGGTAATCTGGCGAAAGCTTACAATGAGATGGTTCGCAGGCTCCGAAAGCTACAAAAAGAACTCGCCAAGGCCGAGAGAGAAGCGGCATGGAAAGAAATGGCTCAGCAGGTAGCCCACGAAATAAAAAATCCACTTACGCCCATGAAGCTAAACGTTCAACACTTGGAACGACAGCTAAAGACGGGGAAATATGAGGGAGAGGAACTTAAGGCTCACATTCAAAAAATCACGGCTAATCTTATTGAACAGATTCAATCCCTAAGCAATATCGCTTCTGATTTTTCGAAATTTTCTCAACCTATCGAAAAAGATTTTACTTCCGTCAATTTAACTTCAATTCTGGAGTCTGTTGTTCAGCTTTACCAGCATGACCAACAAATCAGTCTTTCTTTTGATGCTCCTGAAGAAGTAGTTTTGGTGAATGGTATTGCAGATGATCTAAAACGTGTCTTTATCAATATCGTTAAAAATGCTTACGAGTCCATTGGAAATAATAAAGGCAAAATTTCCATTTCGCTTTATAGAAGTCAACAAAACGCTTTTGTTGAAATCGAAGACAATGGCAGCGGAATCCCCGAAGAGAACAGGAGTAATATCTTCGTACCCAGCTTTTCCACTAAATCCGGTGGTACAGGACTTGGATTGGCAATTTGTAAAAAAATTATTGAAGCACATGGTGGGAGCATTACATTTGCTTCTGTAGAAGGAGAAGGCACTACTTTTGTCATTAAACTGCCTCAAGTAGATTCCTGATTTTTCTACCCCCGATCCCCTATCTTTTCCTCCACAGTTTTTGTACCATTAGCGCTTCCACAAATATTATTATATTTATATACAATTGAAGCTGTGCTCTCATTTCTAAAAACAGAGAAATATAACCTCCGCAGGGAAGCTGGACTGACGCTCAAAATCGGACTTCCGGTTATCATCGCGCAGCTCCTGCAAATGTCGATGAACTTCGTAGACACCGTTATGGCAGGTAATCTCTCTGCCCAAGACCTTGCAGCCGTGGCGGTGGGTGGAGCCGTTTTTGTACCCTTTATGATGCTGGCGGCCGGCATCCTAATGGCCGTCACTCCTGTCGTCGCCCAATTAGTGGGGGCACGGAATTTCAAGGATATCGGTATCAATGCGCGTCAGGCGCTTTGGCTCAGCCTGTTCCTGTCCATTCCGATCTTTTTCCTGATTCGTAACCTGGAGTTCGTCATGCACTTCCTGGATGTCACCCCCGCCATCATCCCAGTTGCCCAGGGATACCTCAACGCTATTTCATGGGGGGTCTTTGCCGTCTGCGGCTATATGGCCCTTCGCTTCTTTAATGAGGGATTATCGGCTACCCGCCCGGGCATGTATTTCGCCCTGTTGGGTGTTTTTGTCAATGTTATTGGAAACTATGTTTTCATGTATGGCAAGCTGGGCTTCCCCGAGCTGGGGGCACGGGGCTGTGGCTACGCCTCGTCGGTAGTGGGACTCGTGATGTTCCTGGGTATGCTCACTTTTACCATGAATTACAAGCCGTACGAGCGGTTTGATATCTTTTCCTCTTTCCGAATGCCGGACTGGCCCCATCTCAGGGAACTCCTGCGGGTAGGGGTGCCGATCGGACTCAGTTCCACGATGGAAGTCAGCATGTTTGCCTTAGTAAGCCTGCTGATGGGCTCTCTCAGCACGATCGCGGTAGCAGGGCACCAAGTCGCTATCAACTTTGCGGCCATGACATTTATGGTGCCCTTTGGACTTTCAACAGCGATTACCACGCGGGTGGGAAATGCCATCGGCAAAGGGACAATGTATGAAGCGCGGCGACGCGGCTATATTGGTATTTTCCTGGCAACCTTTTTCATGTGTATTACCGCCACCCTCATGTACCTTTTCCCGGACCTCATTGCTGGAATGTATACCCAGGATTCTGCCGTACAGGAAGTGGCTATCAGCCTCCTCTATATGGCCGCTATATTTCAAATATCCGATGGACTTCAAGTGAGCAGCTATGGCGCCCTCCGTGGGCTTAAGGATACTAAAATTCCCATGGTCGTTAATTTTATCGCATACTGGATGGTTGGTCTTCCTCTGGGCTACTATCTTGGCATTGGCAGGAATATAGGTCCGCAGGGTCTTTGGATGGGACTTATCGCCGGGCTGACTATAGCAGCTATCCTTCATAATGTTCGATTTTACAAGCTCACCACACAGCGGTAATTTTCTAAAAAACTTACTCTCCTATCCTTCTCTGAGTTCCTATTCCAAAAGAGATTAGGATTTTGGAATGTTTTGCGGCAACTTCAGGTATATGTATACCTAAGCATCGTCTCATTAAATAATAGTTCAATAGATGGCGGCCTATATTCACAATATCGCAACCGTTGTGCCCGAGCAATCCTATCCCCAGAGCTTTTTACGGGAGAAGATGAAAAAGTATGTTGCAACTCGTGATGCTTCCCAAAAAATTATCCACAGAATCTATTCCAAATCAGGGATTGATAAACGTCACACCATAATTAATGATTTTAATACCAAGGGGAAGCCCCCTGTCTTCTTTCAGGAAGATGGTTCTTTCTCATCCCCTTCTACCGGTATTCGTAACGATCTTTATATTAAAAAAGCCAAACCGCTTTTTGTTGAAACTGCCCGTAAAACAATCAATCAAAATACTACGATCAGTAAATCAGATATCACTCATATTATTACCGTTTCATGCACGGGCTTCTTTGCTCCCGAACCGGGTTTTGAAATCATTAAACAATTAGGGCTTCCGCCCTCTACCGAACGGTATCATTTGGGATTCATGGGTTGTTTCGCCGCATTTCCGGCTATGAAAATGGCTCAGTCATTTTGTCAATCTCAGTCGGATGCCACGGTTCTTGTCGTCTGCCTGGAACTTTGCTCTCTCCATCTTCAATCTTCTGAAACCACCGACCAGCTTATTTCTGCCTCCGTCTTTGCCGACGGTGCAGCCGGGATAATTATCACGGGCAGAAAACCAAATAACAAATGCTTCCAACTGAATCAGTTTTCAACTGCTACGGCCCGTGAAACAGAGCAGGATATGGCCTGGACCATTGGCGATACGGGATTTGATATGGTATTATCGAGCTATGTACCTGAACTGATCAGATCTAATCTCCGAGATGCCACTCAACCACTTTTTGAAGACTTTAAAATCAACCGTAATGATATTTACGACTGGGCCATCCATCCGGGTGGCCGGGCGATCCTCGACAAGATAGAAGAGGAGTTTAATCTACAGGAAAAGCAGCTTAAATATTCACGTAAAATATTGGCCAACTACGGGAATATGAGCAGTGCCACCATTCTGTTCGTGCTTGCCGAGTTACTCGCTGATCCTGAGAAAATAAACCGCTCTAAAATTCTTGCCATGGCTTTTGGTCCGGGACTAACCATTGAAAGTGCCCTGATAACAAAAATAACGAGCTGAACACGAATGCCTTATTTTCTTTCATCTCGCAACAGCGAAAGCCAGGAATTGATGGATAACCCTAATTGTGATCAGATAACCCTTTACAATACCTATAAACAGTTCCGTAAAATAAACACCCTTATTGCGCAGTGGAAGAGAGTCTATCGAAAAGAACTTCGGCCCTATCTTCAGACTAAGCCGCAAGGACATATTTTGGATATCGGATTTGGAGGTGGAGACATTCCCCTAAAGCTGGCAAAGTGGGCTGGTGAAGATCAGCTAAATATTCATATTACCGCTATAGATACTGACGAGCGGGCTCTCAACTATGTACATCAGCTACAAGTTCCTGATAACATTACATTTATCCAGTGTTCACCATCTGATCTGATAAAAAACGGCAATCAATATGATTTTGTGATTTCTAACCACCTCCTTCATCATATTCCTTCAGAGAAACTGCATAATATCCTATCCAAAGCTCGACAATTAAGCCGATATGGGGTTCTTTTTAATGATATTCGACGCAGCGATATTGGCTACATGCTGTTCAACATGTTTGCCCGGCCTTTTTTTCAAAATTCATATATTGTGCAGGATGGACTTACCTCTATCAAAAGAAGTTATACCTATGAAGAACTCCGAGACGTGATCCCTCCGGGTTGGAAGGTGAATAAACTTTTTCCCTATCGGCTTTTGCTAAATTACTACCATGAATAACTCCGTTTCTACATATCCTGTAGTAATTGTCGGTGGCGGACCCGTTGGACTTTTTTTAGGGATCTGCCTCGAACAAGCAGGCATAAAGTGTCGAATTCTTGAGAAACAATCAACACCAAACAATCACCCCCGGGCATTGGGCATTCACCCTCCCTCTCTCGAAATCTTTAAATCTTTAGGAATTCACAAATTATTCATAGAAAAAGGCATAAAAATCAGGCAGGGACATGCGTTCGCGAATAGTAAGAAAATTGGATCACTTTCTTTCGAGAAATGTCCGAAGCCCTTCAATTATGTGCTTTCCCTGCCCCAAAACAAGACGGAAGAAATTCTTGAGCATCATTTGAATCAACTTAATACCAACACGTTGGTCCGTAAAGCTTCAGTCCTCGACTTTTCCAAAGAGCATAATTACCTAGAGATTATATATAAAAAAGATGGGCAATACAAAACGGTAAGAGCAAACTTCCTGGTCGGATGTGATGGAAAGGAGAGTATTGTTCGTAAGAACATGGGCGTATCATTTAAAGGGAAATCTTATCCAGATACCTATGTAATGGGTGATTTTACGGAAAATACCACTTTTGGAAATGACGCCGCTATATTTCTTTGTAAAGAAGGACTCATAGAGTCTTTCCCTCTTCCTGAAAACCGGCGCCGTTGGGTTGTAAAAACAGAGCAATACCAATCATCAAATCATCGGCGAGTTATTGAACGGGCTGTCTCACTGCGGATAGACCACTCCCTTTCCCCTACTGACCACTTTATGCTAAGCAGTTTTGGTGTTGAAAAACGACATGCACAATCCATGTTTAAAAAAGAAATTCTTTTAGCGGGAGATGCCGCTCATATAGTTAGTCCAATCGGTGGGCAGGGCATGAATTTAGGTTGGCTGGGCGCCTGGGATCTAAGCAAATGCCTGGAACAAATAATCTTGTATCAACAACCGGCTGATACAAAATTAGAGGCCTTTGAAAATAGACGCATAAAAGCAATGCAGAACGCCATTAACCGAAGTGAATTTAATATGTGGCTGGGCAGAAAAACACAATATCCTAAAATTAGAAATGGAGTAGTAAAAATCATGCTTAATACCCCATTCTCCTCTCTGATGGCCCGGCTATTTACGATGCGTGGAATCCAGCGTTGGATTATATAACTACTCTATTATCGCGCAAATTTTAAAACACAGCGTGTTCCGCCATTATTCTCAAATTCAATAGTCCCATCTAACCGATCAGCCAGGGCTTTGACAACCCAACCTCCCATCGACTCTCCTCTATTTACTTTGAAATTGTCTCCAATTCCTTTACCATTATCCGATACTACAATCTTGATAATGCCCTCCCCATTTTCTCTAACCCGAACATTTATTCTTCCACCCTCCATTGACGTAAAGGCATGTTTATAGGCATTGAGGATAAGCTCATTTAAAATAAGTCCGCAATTCATTGCCCGCTCAGAACCTATCACAATCGGATCCGCATCAACATTAATAAAAATTTCTTCTTTTTTACCAGCTAAAGTATTGTTTATCTGCTGGGATAATTTTTTAAAATAAGTTCCCAGCTCAATCTTCCCTGTAGCTCCTATCTGGTAAAGCAAACTATGTACCTGGGTAATCGATTTTATACGTGAACAGGTATTTTGTAGAGCCTCAATAGCAAGCTCATCCTCTATTTTTGGCAAATCCATTTCAATTAGCGAGGTGATCGTAGAAAGGTTGTTTTTTAAGCGGTGGTGGATTTCTGTCATCAACACCTTTTGCTCTTTCAGTCGGTTATACAAATTTTCATACTCCCTTTTCGAATCTATACCCTGAGCCAAAAAACGAGCAAGAATTTCAAGTGAATTGATAGCCTCATCAATAAAAGGTCCACTTTCCCTGTTATTTGCAAGCAATAATACTCCTACCGACCGATCGCCAATCAATAAAGGGAGGGCAGCTATATTATGGAAAGAATCGGAAACGTTGTTACTCCCATTTAACTCCAAACTACCATATAAGTTATTGGTATAATAGGTACGTTTGTTCTCTAAAACCCATTCGGCAATAGCCCTCTGCGTAGGATAGGGCCACCCTTCATTTATTGAATACCCATCCGTATAGGTGGTCTCAATCAGCTCTCCTGTCTGCGGATTAATTAAAAGCAGGTTTCCCACATCCGCATCCAAAATTAATTTAGAAGCGCGAATTCCCTCATTTATAATGGCCGAAAGGCTTTCACTTCGACCGATTTTATCCATGCTTTTTTGCAAGAACTGCATCCTATCTGCCGATTTCAGGTCAGGTAGGGTTACAATTTCCCCTTGCTCATCTAGTTTAAACATAACTGTTTCCCCTCACAGTTTTTTCTCTATTTCCTATTTTTCATCTCTCGATTGTGAGGTACTTAACACTTTTTCAGAAAAACTAAAAGGGAATTTCACAATATTAAAAACTTATAACCAAAAGGGATGATAAAAAAAGCCCGGCCAAAAAAGCCGGGCTTTAGAAAGAGTGAATTATCTATATTATTAATGATCCCTTAGCCATGTTCCTTTTCAGCTCTGTGATAATCACGCAATACATAATGGAGTATCCCTCCATTGCGATAGTAATCAATCTCTACCGGTGTATCGATGCGGCATACAGCTTCAAAAGAAATAGTTTCCCCATTATCTTTTTTCGCTTCTACCGGCACCACATCACGTGGCTGCAGATCATCTGACACATCTATACTGAATACTTCAGAACCATCCAGTCCTAACGTATCTGCAGATTCAGCCTCTTTAAACTGAAGCGGCAGAACACCCATTCCTACCAGATTTGATCGGTGGATACGCTCGTAGGAAGTGGCAATTACAGCTTCAACTCCTAACAGGATGGTGCCTTTGGCTGCCCAGTCGCGGGATGAACCCGTACCATACTGGTCTCCTGCAAGCGCGATAAGGGGAGTATCATCTTCTTTATAACGCATGGCTGCATCATAAATAGTGGTAATCTCATCGTCAGGGAAGTATTTTGTATATCCTCCCTCAGTACCCGGGGCTAACTGATTCTTAAACCGAACATTCGCGAAGGTTCCCCGTGTCATAACCCGATCATTTCCCCGGCGCGAACCGTAGGAATTGAAGGCAGCCGGTTCCACTCCATTTTCAATCAGATATTGTCCCGCCGGAGTGTCAATGCCAATATTTCCAGCCGGAGAAATATGGTCAGTCGTAATAGAATCCCCTACCTTGACAAGTGCCCGAGCTCCCTTAATAGGAGTGATGGGATCCGGATCTTCTCCCATGCCTACAAAGAAAGGAGGCTCCTGAATATAGGTAGACTCATCTTTCCATTCATAAAGCTCTCCGCCTCCAACAGGAATTGCATCCCACTCTTCAGATTTAAAGATGTCGCCATACTGCTTCTCAAAAAGTTCAGGACGGATAGCACTATCCAGATGTTCCGCGATTTCTTCGGAGGTCGGCCAAATATCTTTGAGGTATACATCATTACCATTCTTATCCTGACCAATAGGCTCGTGCTCTAAATCAATATCCACGGTACCAGCCAGAGCATAGGCGACCACTAGGGGTGGAGATGCCAGATAATTTGCTTTTACATAGGGATGAATACGCCCTTCAAAGTTCCGGTTTCCGGAAAGCACCCCAGCTACAATCAAATCACCTTCTTTGACAGCTGATTCCACTGCCGGCGGCAATGGACCCGAATTACCGATGCAGGTAGTGCATCCGTAGCCAACCAGGTTAAAACCCAGCTGATCCATATAATCCGTCAGCCCTGCTTCTTCAAGGTAATCTGTAACAACGCGGGAACCCGGAGCCAAAGAAGTCTTCACATAAGGCGGAACCTGAAGACCTTTTTCAAGTGCCTTCTTCGCTACAATTCCAGCACCCAGCATTACGCTTGGATTTGAAGTATTTGTACAGGATGTAATAGCAGCAATAACCACATCTCCGTGCGTCATCTCTATTTCCTGTCCATTTTTAAACGTTCCCTTATTAGCCAGTTGCTTCTGCTCCAGATTGAAACCCATCGTAGGATCATCACTGGTAAGGCTACTTTCAAAAGTTTTCTTCATATTTGGCAACGTAATCCGATCATGCGGAAGCTTCGGCCCGGCCAGAGACGTTTCCACATCGCCCAGATCAAGCTCCAGCGTATCCGAATATTCCGGTTCCGGTGAATCAGGCGTATGGAACAATCCCTGAGCACGCATATAATTCTCAATAAGTTCGACGTGCTGCTCATCGCGACCGGTACGGCGCATGTATCGCATGGCTTCACTGTCCATTGGGAAGAAACCCATGGTAGCCCCGTACTCGGGCGACATATTAGCAATAGTTGCGCGATCCGGAAGACTCATATTTTGGAGTCCTTCTCCATAAAATTCAACAAACTTACCGACCACTCCATGACGTCGTAACATCTGGGTAACCGTTAATGTTAAATCCGTAGCCGTAATACCTTCGCGCAGCTCACCGGTTAATTTCATTCCTACTACTTCCGGCACAAGCATATGGATAGGCTGACCAAGCATAGCAGCTTCGGCTTCGATTCCACCTACGCCCCAGCCCAGGATACCCAGACCGTTAATCATAGTAGTATGCGAATCGGTTCCTACCAAAGTATCGGGGAATACGACGGTTGAGCCATCTTCCTCGGTACGGGTAAAGACCCCCTGTGCGAGGTACTCTAGATTCACCTGGTGTACAATTCCACGACCCGGAGGTACCACCCGGAAATTATCAAACGCTTTCTGTCCCCATTTTAAAAACTCATAACGCTCGCGATTACGCTCAAATTCCTTTTCCACGTTATGCATAAAGGCATACTCTTCACCAAAGGTATCTACCTGAACCGAATGGTCAATTACCAAATCGACGGGCACCTGCGGATTTATAGACTGTGGATTACCCCCCATGCGATCCATGGCCGATCGGAGTGCAGCCAAATCAACAACAGCGGGTACGCCCGTAAAGTCCTGCAGTACTACCCGTGACGGTTTATATGGGATCTCCCCTTCCGGATTTTTAGCATTATAATTAGCCAACAGTTCAACATCTTTGTCTGTAATGACAAAATCATCGTGTTCGCGAAGTACCGACTCCAACAAAATCCGAATGGAAAATGGTAATTTGCTGATGTTTTCGTATCCGTGATCTTCCAGCTTCTTCAAGCTATATAGCTGGGCTTTGCCGGAACCGGTATCAAAAGTTTTTTTGGTATCCTGAAATTTATTTGTGGTGCTCATCGGTTCTGAGGTATTTAGATTAATCCGTTATTTTATTCTAAAATGGTTGATTTTTGCTCTTGAAAAATTAACATTTTTATTCCAGAATATCTTGGTGAATTGTTTATTTAAGATAATTTTCTATTAAACTATTTATAAATAAGAGAGAGGGGATCTAAAGTCTCCCTTGGAAGTAATCAATTTATGTAAATATGAGTTCAACTAATTCTATTAGTGATCCTTATTGAAGAAAAACTTTTTGTTACTGACCAACATATTGACAGTATAAGTTTTATTTAAAATTTTCTCGTTGCAAATGGATTCAAATAAGCCTATTTTGCGAAACTTCATACAAAAGCAATTTCTAAACAAGTTTTAACCGTGGATACTAATAGTTACAAGACCTACTCTCCTAAAGCGAGTGATATTGATAAGAAATGGGTTCTTGTTGATGCCGAGGGGCATTCTCTCGGACGCGTTGCCACCAAGGTAGCAACTTACTTGCGAGGCAAGCACAAGCCCGAATTTTCTCCGCATATGGATACTGGTGATAATGTTGTAGTTATCAATGCCGCTAAAGTTGAATTGACCGGCAATAAGCTACAACAAAAAGAATATTTTCGATATACCGGTTATCCTGGAGGAGAACGATTCACTTCCGCTGAGGATATGATGGATCATGATCCTACATTCCTTATTAAGAATGCAGTAAAAGGAATGCTACCGAAGAATAAATTGTCTAGCAAATTGATGACAAATCTTCGGATATATGCTGGTCCCGTTCATGAACAAGAAGCACAACAACCTGAAAAAATCGAGCTTTAATTACGCATGGCACAGAAAAATTTCATCGGAAGAAGAAAGACTTCTACTGCGCGGTTGTACATACAGCCGGGTTCAGGAGAATTTGTCGTAAACAAGCGATCGTTGGAGGATTACTTTTGCACCAAGGCACACCAGAATGTTGCCTCACTTCCACTTGATGTAACCGAATCGGAAGGACAATTTGACATCAAGGTAACAGTGCGTGGCGGCGGTATTACCGGACAGTCCGGTGCTATACAGCACGCATTAGCACGAGCCCTTGACGATCACAACGAAGAATGGCATGACGTGTTAAAAGCCCATGATCTTCTTACTCGTGATGACCGCATGGTCGAGCGTAAAAAGTACGGACAGCCTGGTGCTCGCAAGAAATTCCAGTTCTCCAAGCGTTAACCTACTGCAACACGCACAACTTTCTTCTTACCAACGTAACACTCTTTAATATCACACATACGCAGCGACTCAGTGCGCCGAGTGTCCGCCAACGTGCGGATTAGCGCCGGGTACGACCTGCGTAGAGGACTAACTCAAACACAAATTCATATCAAATTATGCCCACTACACCTGATCTAGATACCTTATTGAAATCCGGTGCCCATTTTGGACACCTTACCCGCCGATGGAATCCCAAAATGAAGGAATATATCTTCATGGAGCGAAACGGGATTCACATCATCGATCTTAAAAAAACACAGAAATTTTTCCAGGAAGCGCTGGATCAAGTTACCAGGCTTTCACGCTCTGGAAAGACGATCCTTTTTGTAGGAACTAAAAAGCAAGCACAGGATATAGTTAAAACTGAAGCTATCCGATGCGGTATGCCTTTTATTACGCACCGCTGGCTGGGAGGCATGCTCACCAATTTTTCCACGGTTAAAAAGAGCATTTCCCGGATGGAAGAGATTGACCGTATGAGTGAAGACGGGACTTTTGAGGAGCTTACCAAGAAAGAAGCACTTATGCTTGAGCGGGAACAGGAAAAGCTGGAGCAAACGCTTGGGGGCATCGCCAATATGGGTCACTTACCCGGCGCTGTCTTTGTCGTAGATACAATTAAAGAGGATATTGCCGTAAATGAAGCGGTTAAGCTTAATATCCCGATTATTGCTATGGTTGATACCAATAGTGATCCTGATATCCCGGATTACATTATACCCTGCAACGACGATTCGGCACGGACTATTCAATTGGTCGCCTCTGCTATAGCCGATGCTATTATTGAGGGGAATGCTGCCCGAGAAGCACAGAATGAAGAAGAACTGCTTGAAGAAGCTGCGGAAAATGCCAAAAAAGCTGAAGAAGAAGTTAAAGTAAAGAAAAAAGCTACAGGCAAACGACGTTCCCGCCGCAAGGATAAAAAAGAAGAAGCCGCATCAGACGAAGAAGAATAGTCGGCATCTATTATATATAAACTTTAATTACAAATTAATAAAAGCGTAACTGAACATGAGCATTTCTGCCAAGGAGGTCAAAGAACTACGTGAACAAACCGGGGCTGGCATGATGGATTGCAAAAAGGCCCTTCAAGATGCAGATGGAGATTTTGACAAAGCAATTGAAATCCTTCGTAAAAAAGGACAAAAGCTTTCCGAAAAACGTGCCGATCGCGAAGCTAATCAGGGCCTTATCGTAACGCGTCTCAGCGATGACGGTAGCAAGGCTTCTGCCCTTGAAATAAATTGTGAAACTGACTTTGTAGCTCGTAACGAAGATTTCCAGAATCGAGCCGAGCAGTTCCTGAATCTCGCTTTTGAAAATGAGGTCGACTCTGTTGATGAACTTCTGGAGCTGGAGATTGACGGACTTTCAGTAGCTGATCACCTCAAAGACATGGTTGGGAAGATTGGTGAAAAAATTAAAATTAATCGTGTTATCTACACTGAATCTGAAGGCCAATATATTTCTTATATCCATCCCGGCAATCAACTGGGCGTTTTAGTGGAATTTGAGGGTGAAATTGATAATGAAGATATCGGTCGTGACATAGCCATGCAGGTTGCGGCTATGAATCCCCTTGCGGTAAATAGAGACGGAGTGGATAGCTCTGTTGTTGAGCAAGAACTTGATATTGCCAAAGAACAACTGCTCAATGAAGGTAAATCTGAAGAGATTGCCGAAAAAGCTGCCCAGGGAAAACTTCGGCGATTTTACGAGGAACGTGTCTTACTGGAACAGAAATTTGTTAAAGACAACAGCAAGACTGTTAAAGCTTACCTCGAAGAAAACGGGATCCCGTTGGTGAAATCATTTCACCGGCTTCAGCTTGGCGAAGAATCGTAAACATATCGACTCTCAAAAAAGGCTACCAATTTGGTAGCCTTTTTTTTATGCTTAAGAGATTATAAGCTTTGATTGATTAAAGGATATATCACATCGAAACACAGAATATATAAAACAGGATCATAAAACAGTGGGAAAAGATTATCAGCGCATTTTACTTAAAATAAGTGGAGAAGCACTGTTAGGAGAACAGGGACATGGAATTGACGGTGATATCTTAACGCAATATGCAAATGAGATTAAAGCAGCCCATGCCGAAGGGTATGAAGTGTCGGTTGTAGTTGGAGGCGGCAATATTTTTCGAGGCGTTAAAGGAGCTACGGAAGGTATGGACCGAGTTCAGGGAGACTATATGGGTATGCTGGCTACAATGATTAATAGTATGGCCCTGCAAGATGCCCTGGAGCGCAAAGGCGTACATACCCGTCTTATGTCAGCGATCCGGATGGAAGAAGTGGCTGAACCCTATATCCGACGAAGAGCTATTCGTCACCTCGAAAAAGGGCGGGTTGTTATCTTTGGAGCAGGAACCGGCAACCCCTATTTTACGACAGATACAGCTGCTTCGCTCCGCGCTATCGAAATTGAAGCTGATGTCATACTTAAAGGTACCCGTGTTGACGGTATCTTCGATTCCGATCCTGAAAAAAATCCCGATGCCGAAAAATTTCCCACCATCACGGGTGAAGAAGTCCTTGAAAAAAGGCTTTCCATAATGGACTTAACTGCATTTACACTTTGTCGGGAGAATGAGACCCCAATTATTGTCTTCAACATGAATATTGTAGGGAACCTTTCAAAAGTTTTAAATGGTGAAGAAGGCGTCGGGTCAACGGTGGTTTGGGAAGATTCATAGATTTCTTAAATTCATTTTTGATATTAATACAAGTAACTTAATTACTAAAAAGAGCTGACGTATTATGATACCACCAGTGTTACAATCCATTATCGACGATGCCGACAAACAAATGAAAGAGGCAGTTTCCTATTATAAAAAAGAACTATCCCGTATTCGTGCCGGAAAAGCCCAGCCTGCTTTGCTCGACGGGGTCAAAGTAGATTATTATGGGTCGAAAACTCCTCTAAACCAGCTGGCCAATGTTAGTGCACCGGAGGCACGGTTACTAACGGTACAACCTTTTGATAAATCTGCCATGGAAGATATAGAGAAGGCTATTATGTCTGCTGGTCTTGGACTCAATCCCAATAACGATGGAAATATTATCCGTATCCCGCTTCCAATATTATCAGAAGAGCGTCGTAAAGAATTGGTTAAGCGCGTGAAGGATATTGCCGAAGATACCCGCATTTCGATTCGCAATACCCGCCGCGATGCCAATGACGAAATAAAAAAGAAGGTTGAAAAAGAATCATTGCCTGAAGATTCCAAATTTGAGTCGGAAGAAGAGATTCAATCCATAACAGACAAGCACACAGAAACAGTAGACAAACTTCTGGAAAAGAAGAAAGAAGAAATAATGACTGTTTAGTTTAGTATATGCAATTTACTCTAATTTCATCTTTTTATACTACACGCTAGCAATAGTAGTATATTCACTATTTATAATCTAATAACGGCTACGACAATAAATTTGGGTAGTATTTAAACCGTTATAGATATAACTGTTGCCTTTAGTTTGTTACTTGTCATTCTTAGTTGATATCGAATGTATATATCTGAACTGGAACTTCAGGGTTTTAAAAGTTTTGCCTATAAAACAAGTGTCTCTTTTGACAAGGGAATTACCGCTATTGTAGGACCCAACGGGTGCGGAAAATCCAATATTGTGGATGCGATGCGCTGGGTATTGGGAGAACAGCGTCCTACCCTCTTGCGCTCCTCCAGCATGTCTAGCGTTATTTTTAACGGTACGGCTCAAAAAAACGCCTTGGGAATGGCTGAGGTATCGCTGACGCTGGTTAATAACAAGGGTCTCCTCCCTACCGAATATAACGAAGTTACGATCTCACGACGGCTGTATCGCTCCGGGGAGAGCGAGTACCTTATCAATGGGACGACGTGCCGTCTGAAGGATATTACAGAGCTCTTCATGGATACAGGCATGAGTTCGGATGCCTATTCTGTCATTGAGTTGAAAATGGTAGAAGAAATCCTGAATGACAAAAATAACGACCGGCGTAAACTCTTTGAAGAAGCCGCTGGTATCACCCGCTATAAAGAAAAGCGCAAAAAAACCTTCCGAAAACTGGATGATACCCAAAAGGATCTCCAGCGGGTTGAAGACATTCTCTCTGAAGTCCGAAAAAAGACAAAATCTCTTGAGAAGCAGGCTGAAAAGGCTCACAAAGCTAAAAAATACAAAAAGGAGCTGGAACAGCTAGACAAGGCCCTAAATAAGCATGAGTATACCAAAGTACAGGAAGAGCTGGAACCGCTAAAAGAACGTATTGACAATGCGGATAAGGAAAAGAAAGAAATTGTTTCGAAGACTAAAAAACTAGAGCAGGAAGAAGAATCTGCCCGCGAAGCATTAAGTGAAAAAGAGCGAAAGCAGGCCGAAGCACAGCGCCGCGTTAGCCAGCTTCATTCAAAAATCCGGGATACGGAAACCAAGCTAGAGATTACCCGGGAAAAAATAAGTAATGAAAGAAGTGTCATTGAACAATATGACAAGGATATCGAACAGAGTGAAGAAGACTTGGAAGACTTGCGGGAGGCCTTCCAAAGTAACAAACGTAAATTAGATTCCTTTGACACTGATCTGCAAAAAGCTGAAAAAAATCTCAGCGATGCTAAGGAGCAGTACCGTGAAATACAGCGGCAGTATTCCACGGAACGCGAAGAGTTGAACAAACTAGAGAAGGAGTTTACACAAACCAATCAGTCGCTCAACGATCTGCAAACTAAACGAATTAAAATTGAGTCTAAGCTTGAAAATGCCGAGGGAGACCTGATCCGTATCCGGGAAGAGATCGAGGATCTGGAAGATGAAATCGCTAACTTCCGCGGGGAAAAGAAGCTCCAGGCCAAAAAATTGGAAGGCGCAATTAAGGAACGAGACCAACAACAAGAAGAGCTGTTGAAAGCCCGTCAACGGCGTGAAGATTTAAGCCAACAGCAGGATGAGCTGAAGGATCAGATACGCCGTCAAAAAAGCAGTCTGGATTCAGTTGAATCAGAAATATCCCTCCTACAGAATATTGCCGATTCTAATGAAGCCTTTCCTACCAGTGTTCGCTTTCTGCTGGAAGAACAGAGCGACAACTTTGAGCTCATAGAGGTAGTATCAAACCTATTTTCTACGGATGAGGAACACGCCGTTGCCCTTGAAGCGGTTCTTGGAAAAACCCTGAACTATCTGGTCGTTCAATCGCTTGAGGATGCTCGGGAAGCGGCCTCTATCCTTAAAGAGCAGGACAAAGGTCAGGCTACATTCATACCCCTCGACCAACTTTCCGATTCTTATGGAACAGAAACAAATTCTTTGGCAAAGGTCGTAAAAACAGATGACAAATTTGATACATTAAAAGAATTATTACTGGGTAATGTCCTGCTTGTTGATTCAGTTGAGGAAGCTTACAAACAAATTTCAGGCAGTAGAAATACGGGCGTTACCCTGGGTGGTGAAGTGATCACCAGTCAGCAATTTTTACAGAGCGGAAGCAAGGACAAAAACGCCGGCATCCGCGTGGGACTGGAAGACAAGATTTCCAAACTTACTGCTAAAAGAGATAGCATTACTTCTGAGATTGAAGAATCAAATGCAAGGCTTGAAGAGCTTAAAGAAAAATATCAGAGCATTGACCTAAATAAGATTGAGGAACAGCTCAAAGAAAAAGAGCAGCGTGCCAGAACTATTGAAAACGAAATCAATAGCTTTGAGTCTAAAATTCAGATCTATGAAAAAAATATCCGTGAATTAAAGAATCGACGGGAGACGATCATTGAGAATGAGGATGCTGCTCAAGAAGATCTGGATCAGTTGCAACCGCAACAGAAAGAACTCCAGCAAAAGATCAAGCAGCTGCACAAACAGCAACAAGTAAAGAAAGAAACTCTTGAAGAACTGGAAGAAGAACGCTCCATTGCACAAAGCCGGTACAACGATGCTCAACTGAAGCATCAGGACCTTAAAAACAAGGTTGAAAATCATGAGCGCGATATACGAAGGGCTCAGGAAGGGATTAAAAACCTGAAAAAACGGTTGGAGATGCGTTCGGAAAAAAATGAAGAAGCTAAAAAACGTATCAAAAAATACAGTTCTTCTATCGAACAGCTTGAAGAGCAGCTGGAGACCTTAAAAGAGAAAAAACGGGAGGCTGATAAAACACTTGAACAGGCCGAAGAAGCTTCTGGCAAGCAGCGGGGACGAATTAATGAAATTGAAAAAGAATTGAAGGAAGTCCGCCGGCGCAAAGAAGTAAATATGGAGCTGGTACATCACCTGGCAATGGCCAAGGAAAAGTTTGAAATGCAAATCGAGAACCTCTCCGATCATATCTGGGAAACGTATGGAATACTGATGGACCAGGTTGAGGAGAAATTGCCAGAGGATACTGAGCCTGAGGAAGCCAAAAAACGGATTGGTTGGCTAAAGCAGAAACTCAATAAGATCGGTGAAGTGAATCCTTTGGCTATAGAAGAATATGAGGAGGAAAAAGAGCGTCTGGATTTTTATGAAGAACAGGTAGGTGATTTAAACCAAGCCGCTGAAGAGCTGCGGGAAACGATCGATAGGATTAACCAAACAGCTACCAAACGGTTTAATAATACCTTTGAAAAAATACGGGTCAATTTTCAAAAAGTTTTCCATACACTCTTTAATGAAGATGATTATTGCGATTTGCTTATTGATGAAGAAGCAGAAGATCCACTGGAAGCTCAAATCAAGATAAAAGCCAATCCCAAAGGCAAACGCCCCTCCTCCATCAACCAATTATCCGGAGGGGAAAAGACGCTTACTGCCATTGCGCTGCTCTTCGCTATTTACCTTGTAAAGCCTTCGCCTTTCTGCGTACTGGATGAGGTCGACGCCCCCCTTGACGACGCCAATATCGAGCGGTTTTCGGCTATGATAAAGCGTTTTAGTGAAGACACGCAGTTCATTATCATTACTCATAACAAAAAGACGATGAGTAAAGCTGAAATGATGTACGGCGTGACAATGCCCGAGACGGGAATAAGCCGACTGGTAGGCGTCAAGCTAGATGAAGTAGCAGAGGCTTAGAAAAGCTGGGAACAATCAATTCTCATTTCCAGTACGTATTTAAAGAGGCAGATTATTGCCCTCCTTTCATTAATAATTAAAAATAAATTTGCAGGCGAGGTTATGAAAGGGAATATATTTATTCTACTTACAACAATAATATTAACTTTTACTGGTTGTTCTGAACTAACGAAACAATCCGACCAATTCGGTCAGTCGGGCGAAACCGCCCAGTCCAGTCAGACAGTTATCGAAAACGAGACCTTCTACCTGGCCGAGAACGGGGTCACCGTGATCTGCAGTGAGGCCGAGGTCGGCGAGCAGGGCACCGTTGACGGCGTTACCTATACCAAGCGAACTCGGGATCAGATCACCCCGGAGAACGCCGCCACCACCTGCACCAGCGGCATCACGGATATGAGCAGCCTGTTTGAAGATGCCTCATCCTTCAATGAAAATATCGACAGCTGGGATGTCAGCAGTGTCACGAACATGAACCGCATGTTTTATAATGCCTTAGAGTTTAATCAGCCTATCGGAGAATGGGATGTCAGTAATGTTACTGACATGAGCTCCCTGTTTCATCGAGCTTTTTCCTTTGATCAGCACGTTTGCAAATGGGATGTCAGCAGCGCCACTGATATGGAGGCTATGTTTGAAAATGCCAGTGTATTCAACGATGAAATTGAGGGTTGGGACGTCAGTGGCGTAACGGACATGAGCGAGATGTTTTATAATGCCAAGAAATTTAATCAGCCTATAGGTAAGTGGGATCTCAGCAGTGTCACAGATATGAGTGAGATGTTTGCTCATGCCAGGAACTTCAAACATGATATTACAGAATGGGACGTCAGTAATGTGACGGATATGAGCGGGATGTTTCAGTTTTTAGACCACTTCAACCAGGACATCGGCAACTGGAATGTTAGTAACGTAACCGATATGAGCGGCATGTTTCATGAAGCGAATTCCTTCAACCATGACATTGGGGACTGGGATGTCAGTAGTGTCACAAATTTGAGGGCAATGTTTTTCAGCGCCGATTCTTTCAACCAGGATATTGGCAGCTGGGACGTCAGTAGTGTCACTAATATGGCTATTATGTTTTCAAGTGCCTCTTCTTTTAACCAGGATCTTAGCAACTGGGATGTCAGCAGTGTCACCAATATGAGATCAATGTTCCATACAGCTTCTGAATTTAACCAGGACCTCACCGATTGGTGCGTCTCCAACATAACTACCAGGCCTGAAAAATTTTCTGATGAGAGTGCACTGCTTACAGAAAATGAACCGGTCTGGGGCACCTGCCCGTAATAGCTTTTCGTTAAGAGACCTTTACCTATCATCTAGCAGTTATTTATATATCCTTCTCCAATCGCTACCTATCTTTTATGTATAATATTCTACAGAGGCCATTCGGCAAAGACAGGAAGGCTGACTTACCATGTAGTACTTTCCCGATTTCTACATTTACTTCAACTGATAAATAAGAAAAAGCAATTTCAGAGTGAACTTAAGTACGTATAACTCGGGTTAAATCCCGGGCTACATTTGCATGATGTTTCGCGCTTAGCTTCTTATATTATTAACATACAAGTTTTGTGTTTCATAGCATGACACTTTTTAACCCTGAGCCTTATCCTCGGGAGTAGCATTCTATCGTAACAAATAACCAATAACGCTGAACCAATTCATGGGTCGTAAAAAGTTTAATATACCTGATATTTATCAGTCTCCGATTATCCGTAAAGTCAAGGAGGCCAATAAAATTGTAGATCCCCGTAAAAAGGATCTGGCTCCTACGGTGCTCGACTTCGGATCCGTACAATTTTATATTCCCCGCCATTTTGGTTTCTGTTATGGCGTAGAAAATGCCATCGATATTGCTTATGAAACGGTAGAGCAGTACCCGGACAAAGATATTTATCTGCTCAGCGAAATGATTCATAATCCTACTGTGAATGAAGATCTGCAGGCACGGGGCGTTCAGTTCCTTTTTGAAACAGACGGTACAGAAATCATTCCCATCGAATCACTGGATGAAGATGATATTGTTATTGTTCCCGCTTTTGGAACTACGCTTGAGATGCAGCAAAAATTAAAAAATCAGGGGATTGACCCGTACCAGTTTAATACTACCTGTCCCTTTGTCAAAAAGGTTTGGAACCGGGGCAAACAGTTGGGAAAAAAGGGATACTCGTTGGTTATTCACGGCAAACACCGCCATGAAGAAACCCGTGCCACTTTTTCGCATAGTGCTAACCACTCCCCCTGCGTTGTATTGCTCAATACAGAAGAGGCACAAATTCTGGCAGATATCCTGACGCGCGATCGCCCCAAATCAGATTTTGAAAAATATTTCGGTCATAAAAGCACGGATGGATTTGATCCTTATACAGACATGAAACAATTCGGTGTTATTAATCAGACCACGATGCTGGCTACCGAAACGGAAGAGGTCATGCATATTCTAAAAGAGGCCGCCATTGAACAATTTGGCGAGGCGGATATTCTCGATCACTTTGCAGATACCTCCGATACACTATGTTATGCTACTAACGAAAACCAGTCTGCGACCTTGGCATTGGCCGATACCGATGTCGATCTTTCCATAGTTGTTGGAGGTTATAACTCATCCAATACCATGCACTTGGTTGAAATATTAGAACACGCATTCCCGACTTATCATGTACGCGATGCCGAAGAAATTGACGGTCCAGAACGTATCCGTCACTTCAACCAATGGGACAAAGAGATGAAACAAACCGAGAACTGGTTACCTAGATCCAATGGACAGCCGTTAAAAATTGGAGTCACTTCCGGTGCTTCTTGTCCTGATGTATTGGTTGATGAAGTTATTTTAAAAATTCTCTCCTATTTTGACACGGAACAAACAGTAGAAGAAGTAATCAAGCCTTTTGAAGAACAGCTCGAAGAAGTAGCGTAAGCTTAGCTTAGCAGATGACCATTTAGCATCTTGATGAAGTGTTTGTTTTATCTAATAACCATTCTCAGTCATCCAGCACCATAAAATAGGCCACTTCTTCCGGTTGGAAGGAACGTATTCGCACATACTCATTGTCTGAAACTTGTTCTACATTGGGTCTTATATATCCGGTCGAATCTTCCAGAATTTGTTGATAGGTAAGATAGGCTTCAAATAGCTCATTATCCTGGACGTTTGCATATTCATCAATAGGAACCCGATACTTTACCGTAATCGTTGAGGGACTATAACTAATGCTGCGACCAGAAGGGAAATTCCGTGTATCCAAATCGACTTTACTTTCCCCCTCGGTAAATTGAACGATCTCTCCATAAAGTTGTACTTCACTATGAGATAAGCTAATTAATCTGCTATTTTTCAGGGACACCTGTTGTGTAAAATTATTGGACATATTTTCAACGCGAAGGGTATCTGTCGGCCAAGAATTGATCTCTCCCATTACTGATTCTGCTCCGCTGATAGTTATGCTATCGGGTTCAACAGAAGGAGTTTCTTTAAAACCAAATTGATTATCAAAAGACACATCAATGACCGGCTGAACAGGTACTTTTTTTGAAACCCGGGGCTCCAAGTCGAGCGTCAGTACGATTGGCTGAACCTTCTGCACACTGATATTGGAAAGTAGATTTAGCTGTTGTTGGACCTGTTCATAGAGATTTACTTCAGATTCATTCACATTAATTTCTACAGCAGGAGGATTATTATAAACACTAATAAGTTTCCAGCCTTCGCCCGACAGACTCACAGTTGCAGACCGGGGCAACTCTTCGGCCAATGCCTGGCCTTCAGGCATTGAAACGGCCTCAATAGGCAAATCAATATTTAAATTATAATCCATGCTCAGGTTTACCATAAACCAAAGGCAAATAGCAAGAATAAGTGATACGACAAAAACGGCGATTCGCTCCCTTCCCATCTCGGCCATTTCTCCCTCATCCGACTTCCGGATTATATTCTCCCAGAATGCCGTCAGCTTCTCCTTATATTCTTCTACAGGTAATTCCATTATGTAAAACTATTCTCTAGCTCAGCCAGATCGTTTCTTTGTAAGGCTATGACCGAACTACGATTTCTTTAATGATTTTTTCGTCTACTTTTTCATTCAACTTTTTAGCGATACTAAACCGCTTCATATGAATCTCTTGCCGCCAGGCAGGATTTTTAACGTGCACGACCAAATTTCCGTGTTCAAAATGAATATTTTCAGTTTCATCGGCAATACGTTTTCCCACCGTTTCTTCCCAAATTGATAGAATCATACCGCGCTTCAACCGCTTACGGTGCGGATAGTCTTCAAGAAAATCCGTAAGCGCATCTTTAAGAGATTTAGGAGTATTTGATCTATATCGTGCCATTAATATATAATAATCTTTATTGCAGTCTGCTAACCTCGCCTTCGGTTACTTCAAACTTCCGATTCTTTTCTCCATCAAAAGTAATATAATCATTAAAAGGAATAGGATTGGCAGCTGTTACAAATGTTTGTCCTGCATGTTCAATAAGCGCATTCAGCAGCACTTCCGTGCGCTGGGCATCCAAATCGCCAAACACATCGTCCAACAGAAAAAGCGGCAGGTCATCCAATTCCTCTGAAAAATACAAAAGCTGCGCAAGTTTTAAAGAAAGAGCAAATAAACGATGCTGCCCCTGAGAGCCATATTTACGCAGTTCAAAATCATCGAGATAAAATACGATTTCATCGCGATGTGGGCCCACAAGTGTCAACTCGCGCTCTATTTCATGGTCTATCTCGTCTTCCAGTTTAGCCGTATAGCGCTCCTCTATAGTCTCTGCTTTCTTAGAGGGTTCGCAAAAAGTCTGATATTCTAAATGTGGTTTGTGCCGCATCCCCGAAATAACCTCGTATTCCCGCGCTAGAAAATCCTGAAATTGATCCAGTACTTCCGTTCTTTTTGCTACAATACGCGATCCATACTCTACAAGCTGTACATTCCATGGTTCCAGATATGCCTCTAAAACCTCGCGTCGTCCACGAAATTCCTGAAGTAATTTATTTCGTTGTTTCCGGACCTTTCGGAAATCCATTAAATCCTGTAAATAACGCGGGGATATTTGGCTGATAAAAGAATCAATAAAAGAACGCCGCTGTTTGGGGCCTTCGCTGGTTAGTTTTTTATCACCTGGTGAAAGAACCACCACTGGTACCATCCCAATAAGATCAGACAGCCTATCCAGTGGACTTTCATTAACAAAAATCTTTTTACCTTCACCGCGGGAATAGGAACAGCTTACATCAAAACTGGAACGGATGTTCCCTTCAAAATGCCCCTTAATCATAAAATAAGGTGCATCATAATTTACAACATAGCGATCACTATTGGCTACAAAGCTGCGACTCATGCACAGGTAATGAATGGCATCAATAAGATTAGTTTTCCCCGCGCCGTTCTGACCTATAATCACATTCATGTGCGCTCCCCACTCAACCTGCGTGTCGGTATGATTCCGAAAGTTTTGAAGTCTTATATTGGAGATACGCATGCAGAATTATGACATAAAACGCTACATTGTGTAATTAAAGGATAGAAAGCATTATGCGGATGAAACAGACTTTCTAATACAGATCGTTTCATCCGCAAAGGCTATTATTTTCCTTAAAATCCGAAGGCGTCGCTACCCAGGAATATACCATTTTCTCCCAGTTGCTCCTCGATACGCAACAACTGGTTATATTTGGCAATACGATCGGTACGACTCATGGATCCCGTTTTAATCTGACCGGCATTGGTTGCTACGGCCAAATCGGCAATTGTCGTGTCTTCAGTTTCACCCGAACGGTGTGAGATAACGACTGTATAATCATTCTTGTGTGCCATTTCAATGGCATCCAGCGTTTCGGTAAGCGTACCAATTTGGTTCACTTTAATGAGAATTGAATTTGCCACTCCCTGCTGAATACCTTTGGCCAACCGTTCAGTATTGGTTACAAAAAGATCATCTCCTACCAACTGTACTTCATCGCCGACGGCATCGGTCAGTTTCTTCCAGCCGTTCCAGTCATTTTCATCAAGTGCATCTTCTATAGAAACAATCGGATACTTCTCGACCCAGCTACTCCAGAACTCAACCATATCGTCATTAGTTCGCTCACTCCCATCACTCCAGCGGAACTCGTAAACTTCTTTATCTGCGTTATAAAATTCAGCCGTGGCGGGGTCCAACGCAATAACCACTTCCTCGCCGGGTATATATCCAGCCTTTTCAATAGCTTTCAAGATCACTTCTACAGCTTCTTCATTGGAATCCAGATCTGGTGCAAAACCTCCTTCATCGCCAACCGCCGTACTATATTTTTTTGAAGAAAGTACGCTCTTTAAATGATGGAAGATCTCGGCTCCCATGCGCACAGCCTCAGAAAAAGAAGCCGCGCCACTTGGCATAATCATAAATTCCTGAAGATCCACATTGTTATCAGCGTGCGAGCCGCCGTTGATTATATTCATCATTGGAAGAGGCAATACCTTGGCATTTACACCGCCAATATATCGCCACAAGGGAATATTAAGCGCATTGGCGGCCGCTTTTGCCGCTGCAAGTGAAACTCCCAGAATCGCATTGGCACCCAGGTTTCTCTTATTTTCTGTTCCGTCAACCTCTAAGAGTGTTTGATCAAGCTCAACCTGGTTAAATACTTCCAGTCCTCTAAGTTCGTTTGCAATAACGGTATTTACATTATTCACAGCTTGCGTCACACCTTTGCCCAAATAATGATCTGACTCGCTATCCCGTAACTCTACCGCCTCGTGTTCACCAGTAGAAGCCCCTGAAGGTACCGCAGCCCTTCCCATAACTCCATTGGTTAATACTACATCTACCTCTACGGTGGGATTACCACGAGAGTCAATAATCTGACGTCCTATAATTTCGTCTATTAAACTCATACTCTGCTATATTAATTTCAGTGAAATTGTGTCGAAATGTACAAGGATTTTATCTATGGATAAAGAAGAAAACGTTATTTGATTCTGGATGACAAATATTGAATGGCTGGTATCTGTCTTCCAGCATTCGGGGCTACCACATGCTTCCAAAAGTAAATTTGATCTGGGGCGTCCCGAAATATTTTTGAGCATCAAAATGCGGTCGCTGTTCACCCTCGGCATTAAATATGACAGGATTTCCGTTCTCATCATATCCATAGGGTCTGTAAGGTTCCATAAGCTGCAAACCTTCACTAAAATAGTAGAAGAAATAACCGAACTCTACCGTGGTTCGAGTTCCGAAAGAACTGCCAATATCAGCGCCTATTTTTAATTCTCCGCTATACCCCCAATGGGATTCGCCCTCACTCCATCCCGTAAAAAAATCATTGACTCTTTCTGTCGGCCTTAAAAATCCACTCCGTACCACATACGTTCGGAATCCACTTCCATCTGCGTCATTGATATAGGGATAGGTAAACGCCATGGCAGGTCCTACAGCCCCCCCCACAAAAAGGCGAAAGCTATCTTCAATCTGTCGGGCAAAGATCCGCTGCTCCATTCCAAGGAGGAACGGAAAACCAAATGCCCGCTTATATCTATTGGGTATAATTTGGTTACCGGTAAAAAAGTTTTGAAAATTTTGCTCACTTACATCTCTGATACCAGTAATAGCGGTCTGGAAAGTCAATTCTGTATAATCACCCAAGACCCGGCTATAATGTCCTCCAATTCCAAATCCAAAATTATTTAATACCACATCGAAGCCGATGTCATTATGATAGCCCTCACTCAGAGGGGTCTTTGGTTCAGATTTCTCTATCACATCCGGCTCTTCAAGTTGTGCCTGTGCAGTATTAACAGTTATACCCAAAACGAACAGTAGTAAAACCGCTCCAATGCAATGACTTCTCTTATTCTTCTTCATAAAAACTGCTTCAATTTTAAAGGCTCTCTATGGCCTTCCTGAATTCAGAACTATAGTATGTTAATAATATACGTAATATTTAAATTTTGCTTAAATAATTTCATATTTATTTGCAAGTATATTTGACTATGGATTCAGAAAGGCGTTTATTCAGGCTGTTTAAGTAACTCACTAAATTGAAGTCTAAAAAATATGAGTTCAGTAAGCAAGTATCTCGTTTTCGGGCCGGCCGATACCCTGCGACGGATGCCGACCCAACTATCCAGTAATATTGAGCCCAAGTATACATACAAGTACGATTCATCTGATCACGATGATGAAGTTCACGTAGTTGTTTTTGAAGAGTACGAAAAACAAATTAATGCAAGTGTAACCCTTACCTGTATTATTGAATTTACCGGCAAACAAAATCGGTTTATCCTTAAAAAAACCGGCGGCCGTATGGGATTTCGGGGTAGTTCGCTTGATGAGGAAAAACGTACTATCGATAACGAAGTGACGGATTTCATCCTCGATTTTGCCAAACGATTCGGTCTGACTGTTCAACAAGAAAAAGACCAGGAGACTGAAGAAGAGGAGTCCTAATTACCGTAATCCCTCTCTATGAGCAAAAAGGTTAAGGAATGGACCGTTCTCTCTATGCTGGAATGGGCTACGGAATATTTTAAAGAAAAAGATATTCCTGATCCCAGACACAGTATTGAGTGGTTGTTGGCTGAAACCCTCGATATTAAACGCCTGGATCTCTATCTAAAGTATGACCGTCCACTGTCACCCGGAGAGCTGGAGAAGCTCCGACCGATGGTTAAACGGCGTGCACAGCATGAACCTCTTCAATACATTATCGGGTTCACTGATTTTATGAATGCGCGTATTTCTGTGGATCCAAGTGTACTTATCCCTCGTATTGAAACCGAACAGCTGGTTGAGATCATACTAGACCGACACTCCAGCAGTCAAAGCCATAAAGAATCGCTAAATGTACTTGACATTGGCACCGGGTCGGGCTGTATTCCCATCGCCTTAAAAATGGAACACCCGGACTGGGACCTTTGGGGAATAGATATTTCAGAGAAAGCTCTCCAAACAGCCCGCCAAAATGCTCAGCAAAATGAAGTTGACATCTCTTTTAAAAAAGGCAATATACTTAAGCCGAAATCCATTCCCGTCAATGCTCAATTTGATGTCATTGTTTCTAATCCTCCTTATATAACGCCGGACGAAAAGACAACGCTGGAACCCCAAGTATACCAGTTCGAACCGAGCGAAGCACTCTTTACAGAGGACATGGATCTGATGTATGGTAGTATCCTGGAATTTGCCCAAAAAAATCTATCTGATAATGGCAAACTCTACCTTGAACTCCATGAACACTTTGCCAAGAATATCCAGCAACTTTTTCACCGTAATAGCTGGAATACTACCCTCCTGAAAGACTATGATAAAAAGGAGCGTTTCCTGATTGTTCATCCCGAATAATTCCCTAATTAGTCAGCATTTCTTAAGGCTTTCCAAGTATTTTAAAACGAGCAAAAAAATTCACAATCACATGTGGATAACTTGTTGAAAACTTTTTCACAGAGACTATTTTAGTGTTACATAAAGGTAAAATCATTGTTAGCGTACTATTATGTACTGTCAAGCATTATTTGATAGAAAAGCTAAAAAAATGTTAATCGGTTGAGTGCCAACGGATTATACTGTTTAGAGCAATGTGGATAACTTTTGGTTTATTGTGAAATATTTTTTTGACATCTGCCTGTTAAATTACCATCTTCGTTTCACCCTAATTAGTGACAGCACTTAAGATGTGTGGATAACTGCGGGGCACATTTGTACAGCAAACATTAATCATTTAGGAGGTTTTGGGACGTTGAGTACTCTTTCTGCCGATGCTGCATGGAAGCAGTGCCTGGAAATTATTAAGGACAATATTAGCTACCAAAAGTATAAGTCATGGTTTGAACCTATTGAGCCCGTTAAACTTGAAAATAATACACTTACCATTCAGGTGCCCAGCCAATTTTGGTACGAATGGCTTGAAGAGCATTATTATGGTATGTTGCGCTCAACATTGGCTAAAGTTCTTGGGGAAGACGGAAAGTTAGAATATTCCGTTGTGCTTGAAAAGTCGGAGGATGAAGCAGACAACAGGTCTGTACGTCTGCCCCAACGACCAATGCCACCGGATAATAATCAAGGTCAGGATATGGATGGTTATGGGGAATACAGTCCCGGCAAAATTGAAAATCCTTTTGTAATACCAGGCATTCGCAAAACAAAAATAGATCCGAATCTTAATAGCAATTATGTTTTTGACCGATATATCGAAGGTGATTGTAATCGGTTAGCCCGTTCAGCTGCAATGGCTATAGCGGAAAATCCGGGAAGTAACTCCTTTAATCCTTTTTTCATTTATGGGGGGACAGGATTAGGTAAAACGCACCTTATTCAAAGTATTGGAAATAAAGCCAAACAAGAATATGGCAATGAGCTAGCTGTACTCTATATTTCTTCCGAGAGCTTTACCAATGAATTTGTTCAGGCTATCCGCAATAACCGGGCCAGCGAATTTACGATGTTCTACCGCCAAATTGATCTTTTAATTGTAGATGACATCCAATTCTTTAGCGGAAAGGAAAAAACACAAGAAGAGTTTTTCCATATTTTCAATGCTTTGCATCAGGATGGGAAACAGATTGTTTTAAGCAGCGACCGGGCACCCCGGGAGATTCCAGATATTGAAGAACGATTGATTTCACGATTTAGCTGGGGACTTAGCGCCGATTTACAGATTCCGGAATATGAAACTCGTTACGCGATCCTTGAACGAAAGGCCAACGATAACGGTATTGAGCTTTCCCATGATGTGCTGGAGTTTATAGCCCATAATTTCAAATCAAATGTTCGGGATCTTGAGGGTGCTATTATTAAGCTCCTCGCATTTGCTTCTCTACAGCACGTAGACGAAATTGAGCCCCAAATGGCAAAACAGGTACTCAGGGATATGATTAAGGAATCGCATACTACGGTCTCTATTGAACAGATCCAGGATTATGTATGCGATTACTTTGGCATTGATACCAATAAGGTGCGAGAAAAAACCCGGAAGCAGGAAATTGTGGAAGCCCGACAGATTGCGATGTATCTATCCAAACAGTTTACAGACTCCAGCCTTAAAACGATTGGACTCCATTTCGGGGGACGTGATCACTCAACGGTCATTCATGCTATTTCAACGGTCGAAGAACGGATGCAAACCACAGCCAAACACAAGCGTATGGTTGATGAGCTATACCAGAAGATTGAAATGGCCACTCTTTAGCATCCATGGATACCCTAACCCTTAAAAATATTCGAATAAAAGGGAAACACGGATTCTATGAGAAAGAGCGGAAAAATGGGAATGATTTCGAAGTAGATCTTATCTTTACTGCTGATTTTCAAAAAGCAGCTGAAAGTGATCAGTTGGAAGATACGATTGATTATCAACAGGCAATAGCTATAGTGCGCGATATTATAAAAGGACCCTCCCGAAAACTAATTGAATCACTCACTAAAGAGATTGGAGATCAGCTTTTTAACCGTTTCCCTCAGATTGAACAACTTAAGGTAGCCGTTCGAAAACTGCATCCACCGGTTGGTACAGAAACAGATTACTCAGAAATCAGCATGTCATGGCAGAGGTAGTCGTAGCACTAGGCTCCAATATAGGTGATCGAAGAGAGCATCTGTCCGATGCTAAAGCATTTCTTACTGAGCTATCTCAGGCAGCAATAGTCTCTTCTTCTATCTATATTACAGAACCTGTAGGCCCTTCAAAACGTGACTTCTATAACTCGACAGTTCTTATTACCACTTCTGTAAAACCTGCAGAACTTATCAAAAAATTTAAGGAGTTTGAAGCCGGGCATGGACGTACCTCCCGCCAGCCGCGATGGAGTGCCCGCACTATTGATTTAGATATAATCACCTATGACGACTTGGTGATTCAATCGGATAGCCTTATCATTCCCCATCCGGAATATCACCGGCGACTGTTTGTACTAAAACCACTAGAAGAAATACTCCCGGATTGGAAAGATCCCCAAACCGGTGCATTAATCAAACAGCTTATAGCCCGTGCACCGGAGATGAGAATAGAGAAAACAGACCTGCGTTGGTAGCTATGGAAAACCAATTTGATTTTATCGCAATAGAAGGCGTGATCGGAGTAGGTAAAACCTCCCTGGCAAAGTTGCTCTCCGAGCGACATAATGCCCGTCTGGTACTTGAACAGTTTAAAGACAATCCATTTCTACCCAAATTTTATGAAGACCGTGAGCGATACGCTTTCCCGACCCAGATGGCCTTCCTGGCAAGCCGATTTCAACAACAACAGGATATGTTGAGCAAGGATTTGTTCCAGCAGATGATTATTTCGGACTATATCTTCGAAAAGGACCGTATCTTTGCCCGGCTTAATTTAGGAGACGATGAGCTAGCACTCTATGATTCCATTTTTGACATCATGACCGGAATTTCTGCCAAACCTGACCTGGTGATCTACCTGCAATCTTCCGTTGACCGTTTAATGCATAATATTCGTCAGCGCGACCGCGACTATGAACGACATATTTCGCGCTCTTATCTTGAAGAACTAAGTGAAGCATATAATCACTTTTTCTACCACTACAATAAATCACCCCTGATGATCATTAACACTACAGAAGTTGATTTTGTAAATAACAAAAAACACTTAGATTATATAGACGAACAGATTTTTAATCAACCAATTCGTAGCAACACGCACATTCATATTATTCCTGATTAATTGTAATGATACGCACTCTCTTATTTTTAGTGCTGATGTATCTGCTTATCAAGATCATCAGTCGACTTTTTTTATCCCCGAAGTCTGCCAACAACTCGAAGAAAAGCTCGAGCTTTTTTTACCGGACGTTTCGTCAATTTCAGCAAAACCAACGCGACCAACAGAATCGGAATCCAAACCAAAAATCCGATAGGTTCGAAGAAATTGAGGAAGCAGAGTTTGAAGATATTACAGATGAAGACAGTTCTTCCTCCAAAAGGTCTGAATAACGTCAGAACTTTGCTTATCTTTGAGAGAACTTAATAAAATTTAACTTCGAAAGTGGCTACATCACATGAATTTTGAAGATCAGTTAGAAGAAGGATTATCCCTCCTCCATGAAGGAGATTATGATCATGCACTCGATATTTCACATCAACTCCAAAAAATGGAGCCAGAAACATCCGACGGTTATCATCTGGAAGGTATGGTTTTTCAGAAGCTCAACCAGTGGGAGAAAAGCATTGAAGCACTGGATAAAGCCATTAAACGCGATGAAGAAAAAAGTGGTTTTTATAATCTGCGTGGTTTCGCCCACCTGCAATTAGAAAACCTGGAAAACGCAAAAGAGGATTTCGATAAAGCAATAGATCTGGATGATTCCCCTGCCGCCCATCGAAACCTGGTACTCTATATGATTATGAGTGATCAAGGTAATGATGCTATCAACTATCTTTTGGATCGCATTAAAAAGAATCCAAAAGATGTTGAAAACTGGATTTTAATGGGAGATCTGATGCAGCGCGCCGGACAAAGTGCCAAAGCCCGCACTTATTACGAGCAGGCAAAAAAGATGGACCCGGAAAATGAATATGTCAAAGAGCAGCTTGCTGAAATATAATCAGCGAGTAACGAAACTTTTTTAACTATTTATACTTTCAAGTTTAGGTGAAAAAGTCCTATATTTGAAGCCTTCGAAAAATAACCCCTGCCCTGGTGGCGGAATTGGTAGACGCGCTGGCTTGAGGGGTCAGTTCCCATTTTGGGAGTGCTGGTTCGACTCCAGTCCAGGGCACCGAAACCCTTGTAAGTCTATGGCTTGCAAGGGTTTATTTTTTCAGGTACAAATATTAGTACAAACAAAATATTCTTTGTCAATCCAATTTTATTAATATTTTATAGATTATTGTAATAGGTGTTTTGCTCGAAGAGTAGTATTGATTCATTATTTTCAAACTGTAGGATAATATTATTTATAGTTATGTTTTTGTGTTATGACTATTTATTAAAAGCGCTGAAAACTAACTTTACTCCCAAACAATGGATAATTTTTTAGTTGCCAAATTTCAATTTGAAATCCGATATACATATATATTGGATTTTGAGAGCCATTATAAAAGCATTTTATCGCCCTACCTCAAATTTGCTTCTGGAATGCAAATACATGGTCAGGGAACAAGAAATGAATACATCAAATTATTATTTGAGGAAGATGGTTATAGTATTGATTGTCGGTGGGATAGAATGGTCTTTGTGTATGAAGGTGAGATAAACAATTTAAAAAAGAACCAATCGGCACTTAATAAAATATTCTTTGAAATTTTTGATCAGATTTCCTCCCTGCAGTCATTTGGCAAAATTACAAACTATTTAATAGTCGCTAACGGTGTAAAATTAGTCGAAAATGAACATTTTGAAGAACTAGTTGAAAAATTTACTAGTCACTATCTAAGTGATTCAGCAAATGTTCACTTCGATGGTGATAACAAAGATTCAGCAATTATTGTTGAATACAACAAAGATGGAGTAGATGTAACTCAAAAGTTTGGTCCCTATAACTGTCAGAATGATATTGACAAACATGACTTATTGCCATTCAATATGGAGGAGGATACAAAACTTAAGAAAATGAATGGATTAATTATGCAGCTAAAATTTTTCGAAGAAACTGCTTTTATTAATTTCGATAAAACTACTGTATTAATAGAAGAAATGAATAATATCTTTCAAAAGTTCAAGCAAGAGACTGAAAAATTATGAGTAGATCTGAAATAAATACAAAAAAAATAGGTAACAAAACTCAAGAAACACCTGAAGATGATAATTTTGATTCAGAAAATTATCCTACTTCTAAGGTTGAAAAAAATGTTTTGGATGATCAGGATAGTTTTTTTTCAAAAACATTTTTTAAAAGTACGTTTATAAATGAAAAATGGGATGACCAATTATTTATTGATGGAGTTATAAATGCAATTGAGGATGAAGTAATCTTTGTTAATTGCTTAATGGACGAAGAAAACCAAATTTTTAAAGAAAAGGTTTTTCCCAAAGAGCTTTTGAAACACGTCCAAAATCTTGAAACTGATAAATACCTTAGAGTCAAAATAAGTTTTAAGGCAGGTTCAATGAGATACGACGTTTATGATGGTAAAGGCTTAAACATTAATCGAGAGGCTTTTGAAGCAAATCAAGTTTGGGACTCATTAAACGATTTTGAAATTGATGAACCCCAATAGTGTATGAGGATTATTTTTAAAAATGTTGGTCAAGGGGATTCAATTATCTTAGAGTGGCAGGATCAAAAAGAAGAAAAGAAAATTGGTATTGTAGATTGCAAGAAAGACTCATCATTTAATCCTGTTCTAGATCACATCAAAACCTCGAATACGAGTAGTATCAGTTTTATGATACTGAGCCATCCCCATTATGATCATTTTTCAGGTTTCCGTGAGTTACTTGATTATTGCGAATCCAATAAAATCACAATAGAAAGATTCTTATTAACCTGTTATCAAGATGTTGTTTATTTAAAATCCGCATTGAAATCTCCTAGGTCCTTGAATGAACTTGGTAAACTTTTAGCAAAGGTTAAAGAATTTAGATGGAATAAAAACATAATTAAACATCTGACATATCTTGATAGCGATACAAAAATATTACACTTGAATGACGAAATTACCTTAGAAACTTTATCACCTTCAACAGATGAGTTAGAATTTTTTGCGAATAAAAAATTTTCAGCCTCAGAGGAAAATCAGGATTCACAACCTTTCGGTAATTGGCTTTCAACTATTTTAAAATTAAAAGGTGATGACTGGTTAGTGTTACTTACATCTGATGCAGAACAATCTGCTATCAAAAGAGTTGGACATGAGCACGAGAATGATAAACTAGCATCCAATCTTATACTATGTCAAGCCCCACACCATGGGTCTCTAAAGAACCACTCAAGCGAATTTTGGAGAAAACTAAAAAAGAGAGAACCTAAAGTAGCGTTTTCAGTAGGTAAAAACTCCTATAATCACCCTAATAAAAAAGTAATAAAAAAATTTCAGGATTATAGTTATGAAGTATTTGCGACAAATAGAGTCGGAGGATTAAAAAATGAATCATTAGATAACGACAACATACCAGATCGACTTCTTATGAATATTGGTATCTATGACTCTCAAGAACAAAGAAATAAAGTTAACTCTCAAGATTTAGTGTTTAACATTACGAATGGCCTCGCAAAACCTAACTAATGATGTATAAGAATTTCATTGTAATAACCTCTACAAACAACTTTATACAGTGAGTTATGGGACTATAAACAAGCCCAGGTAAGCCATTCCTTCCAATTATAGCCCTAACCAACCATTCATAAGCTGTATAAAATTTCGGTCAAAATCCTTCATGTTCCCTCCTTTTCCGGACTGTGCACCAAAAAGAAAAGGAGTGCATCTCTCGACACACTCCTTTATTACTATTGACTGTAAAATGAATTAGATATAGTTATCCTTAAGAAATTGGGGAATTCTCTTCACAGTATAGCTTACTCCATAGAAAAGCTTTTATAATAAACTTTTTAGGTGCCCAAATTTCGATGCTACCGCCTTTGGCTACCTTGTCTGACATATACTTATTCTTCCGTTTAAGATAACGGCTGAGAAGTCTCCTAAACCAAATGAGCTCTTTCCCTTCTAGCTTATCAGAAGCTATAAAATCTTCCCAACCTGTTGAAACTCCCCAATATCTCCCTTGATTTTTTAGCCTTTCCTCATCCTCTTTAGCCATATATTTTGAAACATAATAAACAACCTGTCGATACTCTTTAATCCTTTTACAATTAGTACCAGCTTTTAAATGTTTAAGATCTTTGATATCCCAATTCCGTTGAACTACTTCGAACCAATTTCGAGATGTCCATTTTTTTAATACCTCGATATTTATTTCATTTTCAAAATAGATCAACAAATGATAATGGGGAGCTCCCCTTTTTTGGGCTTCAAGCCTCCACAAATATTCAAGATTTCCAAAAGCTCTTTTTAACCTTTTAAAATAGGTATCCAAATCCCTCTTATACTCTTCTCTTTTCTCAGGATACTTTTCAGGATAAGTAAGAGTAATAAAAAAGGGATTGCTCTTATTTTCGTGATCAACACGATTTGTCTTTTTCAGTAACCGTAATTTTGACTTCCTAGAAAAATCTGTAATATCACCAGCTTCTCTAGTTGGTGGATTTTTGGGCTTAAAATGATGGTGCTTACCGCAATGGTGTCTGTAAAATTTAAGCTGTGTTTTTTCCTTTCCAGAAAGACCACTAATATTCTCTTTGATAATACAGCTATTACCAATAAGCGTAATTTCAGCGTCCGCTAAATACCGATAATCTCGATTATGCATAATAGAACCCTCAGATTACTCTTTAGGTTCTATCAAATTACTACGCAAATACTCCTCTATTCCCTCAGTCGGGTAAAGAATTCGATGCTTTTCCTGACTAAATGGGATCTTGTTTTTATCCCTCAGATATTGAATAGTGCGCCTAGACCAACCCGTAAGCTCCATGAGCTCATTGGTATTAATCCATTCTTTTCTTTTGGCCTTTCGTAAAAGAGAAGGAAGCTCTTTCTCCAGTAATTTTTTTACGGCAGCTTGTACTGTTTCATTCAGTTCTTCTTTGGAAGTGATGTAGGTTTCCATAATTGATGCGTTATTAGTTACAGTTGATTAACGCACCAAAAAGTGAAAAAGGAATTGAATATTTAAGAAGGGTTAACTCTTCAAAAGAAACATTAACTGTTCATTTTCCGTGTCAGTTCTTAAATAAAGCTTCATAAATTTCTTTGAATTTTTTCTCATGCCACTCGAAAACGAAACCTTTATCTTCATTTTCCTCATCTTTACCCCATTTTTCAAAATAATCTTCTTGTTCCAAAGCGTATTCGGTGGCTCTCTTAATTATTAATGACCCATCTTTTCTAAATAACTCTGAATCCTTTTTGTCTTTTCTATTTATTTCCAACAAGATTGTATAAATATCTCTAAAAAACTCTTCAGGTGTATTTGTACCTCTGGTCTCTTTCTTATCCAATAAGAAAGCTTCTAGCTCCCCTTTATTAATCTCAAGTTTCGGAACGCTTTTTGGATAATCTTCTGATATTAGTTTTTCTATTAAATAATTAATCGCTTTCATTTGGTGATATAACTTATCAGCTATATACCGTTTTTTATAAGCTAATGGCACTTGATACAATAACCCTTTATTACTTTTCTGATCTGTAACTTTTAAATACTCTTTTAATTTTTCCTGGAGTCTTTCCCTATCCATTGCACCAATATTAAAATCACCAATAGTATATTTAGAAAAGGTTAATTTAGATGCAATTGAGATCTCGCTGTAAAGAGCATCTATATTTGTTTTGGAGTCTATTTCAAAATCTGGTTGCAGAATGTCACTAATCATTTGAGAAAATAGCTCTAATTCATCTTTTAATGAATCAAGCTTATTATCAATTTCGATTCTCATCTGAGAAAGGGAAGAAAAAGCTTTCAAAACTCCATCTTTTTCAGCCAATTCTTCATACTTATTAGCAAACTGTTCATACCACGTTTTAAAATGATATTTTTGTCCTTGAAATTGAAGAGATTGATCGTATTCCACTATGATTCTCTTTTGGATTAATCTTATTTTGACCGGCTTTTACCGTGTTATTTTGGTGTAATATTACTTAATTTTTCCGGGCTCAAACAAAACTGACCGAGTTTCCCAAGTAGTTATAAGTGATATACTCCTTATCAATAAAGCATTTTCCCGGTCAATTTTATTTAAAGCCGGGCTAAAGCATTTCTATTTAGAAAATCACTTCCCGTTTCATTTTATCCTTTTACCGAGTCAAAAGTAAACGCACTCGGATCTTCCGGGTTCAAATAAAACTGACCGAGCTTTCCAAGTAGAAAAAGTGATATACTCCTTATCAATAAAGCTTTTTCTCGGTCAACTTTATTTAAAGCCGTGCTTAAGTGTTTCTATTTAGAGAACCGCCTCCCGTTTCATTTTATCCATTTTACCGAGTCAGAAGTAAATGCACTCGGTTTTTTCCGGTCAGAATTGCCTAAACAACAATCAGACGCTTTTCTATCGGTCAGATTTATTTAGACACGGATTTTCAATACTATCCGTCACTTATTGAGAAGCTTTCACCAAAAATACTTTTAAAGGTTTTTGAGAACGGAAAAGTTTATTCCTAACTCAATTTCAATTGAACCATGAATTTACAATACTAAAACGTTAACTAACTCTTGTCTGCTACCCATTATTAAAAAGCTTATCCATACCCTCATCTAAAAGCTCTTCATCAAATGACTTCAAATACCGTTCAGTTGTTTTAAGTTTGCTATGGCCTAACGCTTTCGAAATTTCATATAAACCTAATCCCTGTTCTAATGCATACTGGCTGAATGAATGTCTTGATACGTGGAAACTAATATTCGCTTCTATTTCTGCTAACCCGGCTATTTTTTTTAGGTCTCGGTTAACGATTACATTCTTACTGCTAATACTTCTTTGGAGTGCTGCAGAATTACTAATTTTCTTGTCTAAAATGGGAAAAATATAATCGTTTTGTTTTGAATCATCCGAGCGATAATAGCTTAAAATTTTATCCATTTGATCATACTGCTTAATACTTTTCTGACTCCCTGTTTTTCGCATCTTATATACTAACCGGCCATCAACTAAGTTTTTCCATTTTAATGTACACATATCACCAAATCGAATACCGGCATTATAAAAGCTGAACATAAAATAATTCCGGCTATGCCATAACTGAGATTCCTTTTCCAAATCAAGTTTTTCTATTGCTTTAATTTGAGCTAAAGAAAGCTTTGTTTTTTCTACTGGTTCTTCCTTTACCTTATTAACCATCAAAAAAGGATCATGCTTTATTTTCTTAGCTTTTAAAAGACTGTTAAACATTCCTTTTAATGTCCTTAGCTTTCTTCTTACCGTGTTAGGACTATTCCCTACCTTTTTTCCCTCTTTGTTTTTTGGTTCAGTTAATAGATAATTCTGGAATTTTTCGATCAATTCAGCATCAACTTTTGTAATTGCTCGGCTTTTGTTTCCCATAAAATCTTTTAATTGACCGAGTAATACCTTAAACCGCTTATGCTCCCAATATCTATCCTCTTCATCTAACTCTTCCAGATATCGCTCAGCACAATTTATGAAGCTATTGTATTTATCATCCGAGATATGATTTTTAAGGTTGTCAGCACTTAATTTTTCAGTAAGTTTAAGTTTAGACTTCTTTTTTTCAGCCTGTAATAATTCATATTCCAGTTGATCGTTTAATACTTTTGATCTCGTATGAGTACCCCTTATTCTTTGGCGTTCCTTATTCCAGTGCTTAGGTAAAACTGAAATACCTGTACTTTTATACCGGGATTTACGATTTTCAGTAATTCGCAAATAAATGGGAATTTCACCGTTTTTCTTCTTTTTTCGCTTGAACAAAACAAGGTTGATAGTAAGACTCATATTTTCGGGCACTAATTGGAGTTAAACAAATAGGTACAAACATTGGTACAAACAATTATCGAATTTTTATTCACAAAGGGCAAGCACGAAAATACAAAAATGCCTCTTACGGGATATAATGGAGGAATATTCTTAGGACGAAAGAATGAAAAAACATTATTTAAGTCCAGTCCAGGGCACCTAAACCCTTGTAAGTCTTTGGCTTGCAAGGGTTTTTTATTTACTTGTGAATATTTATTTCTCCCATTTTATTTTTCATTTACGATTCAAACTTCATCCCTTTTAGACCCGTGAAACAACTCTTATTTTATAGACCTTTCAACATTACATTCCAATGACCATATTCTTATTTGTATTTGGATTAGTCTTTTTAATTATCGGGGCCGAAATATTAGTTAGAGGGGCATCCCAAATTGCCCAAAGAATGGGAATACCTCCATTGATTGTCGGACTGACGGTTGTAGCCTTTGGTACCAGCGCACCGGAATTGGCGGTAAGTATAAAATCTGCCCTGTCAGCTCAGGCAGATATTGCAGTTGGCAATATCATCGGAAGTAATATTTTCAACATCCTCTTCATTCTCGGCCTGTCGGCACTGATTATACCTCTGCGTGTATCCCAACAACTAATACGTCTTGACGTACCCCTGATGATTGGACTTTCCGCCATGGTTCTGCTCTTTTCACTGGATCACAATATCAGCCGAACTAACGGACTTATACTGGTTATCGGCCTTGTTGCGTATCTTGTTTACTTATTTTACCAGGGACAAAAGGAAAATGCTGATACTGCTGCTGAAAAAGCCCGCGAGATATCGGAAGTTGATGGACAAATACAAAGTAACTGGACAATAAATATTGGATTAGTACTCGGGGGACTCCTGCTGTTAGTTATAGGATCACGCTGGCTCGTTGATAGTGCCGTTACTTTTGCCCAGTTCTTAGGAGTAAACGAGTTGATCATTGGATTGACCATTGTTTCAGCCGGTACCTCTTTACCTGAAGTAGTGACTTCAATTATTGCCGCTGTCCGAGGCGAACGAGATATTGCAGTCGGAAATATTGTGGGAAGCAATATTTTTAATATTATGGCTGTACTCGGATTGACCAGTATTATTGCACCGACAGGAATTGAAGTTTCAAATGCAGTTATCGGATTTGACCTGCCAATCATGATTGCGGTGGCACTAGCCAGCCTTCCCATATTTTTTACTGGGGGTATTATCAGTCGGTGGGAAGGAGGGCTATTTCTGGGTTACTATATGGCTTATACCCTATATCTTGTTTTAGCCGCAACTCACCATGCCACTTTATCTTTGTTTAGTACCGTCATGCTATACTTCGTAATTCCGATTACTTTGTTTACTATCATTACCATTGTTGTACAGCAATTGCGGAAAAATAACCAAGTTCCCTGAACGTAATTCAATACGCCATATGTAGGAAGCATGAAAACTTTAACATCAATTTCTGAAATCAAATATATATGATGCAGGAAGTCTTGTCAGGCTATGAACTCGTATTTATAATAGATTTGGTCCTTTCCCTTGCGGCGGGTTTCATCATAGGAACGGAAAGAGAATCCAGAGGTAAGGACGCGGGGATTAGCACCCACAGCCTTGTAATTACCGGGGCTATGCTTTTTACCTTTTTATCAATGAGGGTAGACCCCTCCTCCCAATCCAGAATTGCCGCACAGGTTGTAACGGGTATTGGATTCTTAGGAGCAGGACTTATTCTCAAAGAAGGATCAACGGTAAGAAACCTCACTACCGCCGCGAGCATATGGTTTGCGGGAGCAGTAGGTATGGCATTTGGTTTCGGATATCATATTATCGGAATAATTGCCACTATTGTTTCTGCTGTTATCCCCCGAATGGCTCACTACAGCAGAAAACGGCCGGGATCAACAAATGACAAGGATTAGTAAATTGGTTAAATTAACCGAAATTAATAAATATTTTCTAAAACAAATGATAAGCTGATACTCTTGAATTTCGGCATAAAAAAGCTATATATTTGACCAGCATTTAAGACGATTAGAAATTTTATAGGTTTTGCTGAATTAAACGGATCAGTTATTAACAGTAATAACTGATCGAAACCGACTCATAAGGCGATGTGACCGACTGGAAGGTGGGAGCTTGCAACGCTCCTTACGGTGGTTCGAATCCACCCATCGCCTCTATCTATATACATCCTGCAAACATATTATCCAGTAATATTATATAGCATGGTGTCACCGGACCAAGTCTTATATCACTCAAAATCAGTAGTCCTACTCTAATTGAGTTGCTTGATTTTGATGTTTTTAAACTCCACGCCTTGCCCTTCAGCCTGGAGTCCTATATAACCTTCTGTTAGAGCTTTCCCATCAACCTTAATATCCGGATCATAACCATTTGCTACTCCGCCTCCTATCTGCGGATTTGTATATTCCAGCACTTTTTCCCCGTTTACTTTATGGATAACCAGGGAATCACCATATACAATAAGCTCTGCACGAACCCACTGATTCCATTGATAGGTATCAGATGATGAATTGATGCAATGCCGCGGATCCATTTCTCCTTCATAAAACACTTCTGTTCCGGGAGAACACATATTGCCCGTTGGCCGGGCTTCACCCTCCTCTTCGGCTGCCAGCATCTGGTACTCTACGGAAATAGGCCAATCCTGCTCTTTCAGAATGGTATGGGGATCCTGGGAATGAAACATAACTCCACTGTTCCGATAGGTATAATTGGGGGCATCTTTGAGCCATTGATCGGTAAACCGGTATTCAAACTTAAGATGATAAGAAGAAAAAGGTTCTTTATAGAACAGATGCCCATATCGCCCATTAAACTCATCGTAACCATCATAATTTACCTGTATAGCTCCATCATCTGTAACCCGAAACGTGTTGGCATAATTATCCCCCACTTCATGATGGTGAATCTTAACAATCCAATCGTTAAGATCCTTTCCATTAAAGAGTGACTGCCAATCCCCGTTCTCTGTGATTTGGCTATTTGAACCACAGGAGATAAGCCCCACACTAATGATCAATGCTAAAATGTGATATATCTTTTCCATTTTCATTACAGAGTAGCTGATTAATAAATTTTTATTAGGTTGACATAAAATATGAAATTCAAAGCGATAATCTCGTTATTATCCAACTTAATATTGATCCGGCAAACCATTCTACAGGTTTACAGAAAATGAAACTCCATATTTTTAAAAAGAATTATCGGACCAATATATCCAAAGTCTATTATCATGATCAACAAACTATTCCGATATACGCTAATTACAGCCGGATTTATAATCCTTGCGTATATTGCCTCAACGGCATTTTTACTTCTTAATGAAAGTTCAATGGTTTTTAGCGGTGCATCTCTGGGAGAGCAAGGACAGCAGGTTCCTTCTCCCACCGCTGATATTCCATGGGATACCCTTCGCGTGCAAGCTGATGATGGGAAGCCCGTATTTCTATTAGAAAGCCACCTGGAAAAATCTGAAACAAGGCCTTGGGCTATTTTCTTCCACGGCAATGGTTTGCTGGTCGGTTCTTCTCCCTGTGTCCAGCGATATCAACTATTGAGAGAGGCGGGATTTAATGTCTTGGCCGTAGAGTACAGAGGCTATGGCATATCTTCCGAACTTACTCCCTCCGAAGAAGGAGTCTTTGCAGATGGCAAGGCAGGATGGAGATACCTGACCCAGAAGCTCAGCGTAAATCCAAACCAAATAGTGCTCTATGGATGGTCGCTGGGTTCTGGTGTAGCTACCCATCTCGCCTCCCGTGTTCAGCCCGCTGGTCTTATTACAGAGGGAGCCTTTACCTCTCTACCGGATGTTGCCCAGGATATCTATCCCTGGATACCGACCTTTCTTTTAATGCAAAATAGATTCAATAACCTCGCTCGGGCGAAGTCGCTTTCCCTTCCATGGCTAATGCTCCACAGCCGAAACGACAACATCATTCCATTCTCCCATGCAAAGGCACTTGCAGCTGCCGCAGAGAACGACAATCTGATAACCCTCGGGGGAAGTCATAATACCATAGATCAGAAAAAAGCGCTCATAGCGCTTCGCAAATTTCATAACCGAATTTTCCGAAATAATCTCTCATCCATCTCGCCAAAGTAAACAACTCACTTACCCTCACACCTTCCTAAAGGTATTTTCGGCTCTAATAGATTAACATCAATATGCGGTTTTGCCTCCTTGCTATAATTGCTATAAAGAAGCAGTGATTTTAACAAACACCCCAAGCAGGAGGCCGTTATGTTTAAAAAAATAGTTACCACTGTCTTACTTATAGGATTTTTCAGCGTGCCAGTAGCCGCTCAGTCTACATATATAGAGGTGAGCTACCAGTCATTTAAGCCGTTTATCAACTTTCAGCTTAATTTGAGTACGCAACACAGTTACTACCAACGATCCCATCAATCGGCCTATCTCAAAGGCTACATGGATGGTGTTAATGACGCCTACTATCTCGATTATCGCTTCTATGATATGGTTTATGATATTGATATGTATGAAGCAGGCTATCGTGACGGCTATCGCGACCGGACCCTTTTAATCCGGTTAAGGGGCCATAGATACATGCGTAATCACCATTTCTCCTACAATGACTATCATTCGCCCTATTATTCTGTTCAAATTTGGCTGGATGGACTCACCTTTGCCTTTATCCAGGCTCCCCGGCACCGATTACCTGACCGCTGGACCTACCATGTGCATCCACGGGTAAAAAAATACCGTAACCGTATGAAGGTCAAGAGATATCACGCCCGCATTGAACGACGATACCACAAAAGGATTAACCATCTCCGAAAAGATGCTCACAGAATGCATAAACGATATACCCAAAAGAAAGGCCGTAACTCCTATCGAAGCGGCGAAATACAGCATGTATCAAAAATAGATAAGAATCGCGCCATGCAGAAAGTTCGACGTACAGACCAAAAAGGAAGTAGGTATGGTAACATGAATACGGTTCAATCTCGCAGTCAGAACCGAAATATTAAGAACAACTCCCACAGTAAACGTAAAGCATCGCCTGCTCCACAGATTAGAACACGCAGCAGAAATGCACAGCATCAACCGCAGCGATCCAACAGGGCCAGCAAAAAGCAAGCGATTAAAAGAGGAAATAATAAGCGCCCGCAAAAATCAGTACGCTCCCGCAGCAATAACCGTGGGAGCCAAAAGAAAGCGGTTTCCAAAGGAAAGAAAAGGAGTCGAGGCGGTGATGGTGGTAACAGAAGAGGAAATCGCAGCAGAGGAAATGGCCGCGGCGGAAATTAATAAATAGTTATATGATGGATAATGGAGGTTGTTTATAGAAAGTAAAAAAGACAGCCTCCATTTACTTAAGGCTAAATAAATATCCTTGCATGCTACCCATCCAGACTAAAATCTTACTTCTCTTTCAATAAAATTTCCTGCTAAAATAACAACCCACCTAAAAAATTACCACTACTGAACCATATTGGTTACATAATTTTTTCTATTGTACTCTAAATAATCAAAGTGGCAAAGTTACGGTCAGCTGGTGGGTAAACACTTTAGCGCTTTCCAGGGCCAGTTCTCCATCAGGTGCAAAAATAAATTCTCCGCCCATGCTAAAGGCATTGGCTGCATTCATAGTCCAACCGCCCGTACTGGCCGTTCCCGGCTGACCTGTGCCGGTCGTAATCAACGTGGTATATTGGATGGTTATATCCCTGAAAATAGCCCCGGCTGCCAGGCTAAAAGTCCATTCTGTCCAGCTTTCCTCTTGTTCCCGGTAGGTATCTTCCACATAGTCCTTCTGTTTAAGATCGTATCGATAGGTTTTTGCCAAGATACCGGCCTCGAGCAGGGCGTGGGTTCCCTGCCATCCTACTCCCGTTTTGATCACTGAATTAATAAACTCGAAATCATTTTCAATGGTCTTTTCCCCCTTTCGGACCAATACTTCCGTTTCCTCCTGATTCCAGATATCATTTTGAGCCTCTACCCAGGTATTACTCCATATTGGTTCTATGATAAAATCTATACCGAAAGTCACATTATCATCCGAAGTATTAGATGCTCCTAAACCAGCATTAAAAGACCAGGTATTGCCGGGATCACGCGGTATATTCATCAGTTCATAGTTGGGTATCTTCGGATGAGTTTTATAGTTGAGCGTTAGAATGCTCCCCCAATTCCAGTTACTCTCCTGTACCGGCTGATCGTAACCAAAATGCAGCCCCCAGGTATTGGTCTTATCCATATTCTCTTCAACATTGGAGGGCTGTAGTTCAGGTATCATGATAGAGTTACACATCCAGGGTTCAATCATACAGCCGTTATTGCGCGAATAGGAATAGATAACTTCGTGCGTCATATCTGTACGGGTAAATAATGCCAGCGCTTCATAGCGTGCACCGGTGCCCGTTTCTCCATCCAGTCCCAGCCGAAGATCCATCATATATCCATCCTGATCAATACGGCGGCTGCGAGGATAGAGCATATCTACCCCACTCATGGCCCCAAGTCCGGCCCAGTGCAAACGTGCTCCCAGTGTTTGAGATTTATTTAAAGCTCGTCCGGCCTGCATCCAAAAATAATTATTGTTTGTGGATTGGTCTCTCAGGCGATTACTGCTTGTATGGGGACGACTCATCTCCTGAATGGCTATCCCCACTCCACCGAACCAATGGTTGCCGGAAGTCAACCCTCCCACAGAAAGCGTTTTAACCGCACCATTTCCATCGGTGACCTTATAAAACGCCGGGTTCATATAAACCCGGGTACCTCCAAGCCGACCAGCTTTAGCCGGATTCACAAATGAATCCGCCAACGTATCATCCAAAGCGATAGAAAGACCGCCCATGCCAACATTTACCGAAGGCTGTACCAAAAACTGATCGCCTGTAGCAACGGGAGCCGTCTTGAGTTTAATAAGCTGTGCCCGTGCATCCACAGGCCAAAGCATCAACAAAGGCACAACTGCTGCAATTATTATTAAGAATAAGTTATGAAATCCTATATTTGAATCAATCCTGTAAGTTTTTTTATCAAACATTTGTACAAAGACCTATAATAAAAAAGTTACCCCGGCAGAGTATTAAGTAAGTAGCCGGGATGTGGATACAAAACCACATCCCGACATGGCGTCCCTCCGGCTTATATCAGTACGCTAACAGAACGTGCGTCCATTATTTATACACCCCATTATTCGGGAATAACTACTCTCTGGACCATTTTTTTAGAAATTTACCTGCAAACTAAGGGAGGGATTAAAGCCGGGCATAGTACGCTTATGGATTTCATAATCATCCGTATCTCCAACAGGATATAAACTCCAGTCAATAGTGTTACGGCGATTTAGTACGTTAATAAGATCAAGGCGCAGTTCCGCATCCATAAAAGAGAGAGAGGGCTTATAAACAAAGGAAAGATCAAGTTGGTGATAAGGATCAAGACGATCATCCTCTGGATGAGCAAAAGAAAAATCACCTAACTGCTGGTTGCCCTCATAAAATAAAAAGTGGTAGTAGGCCTGACGAAATCCCCAACTTCTACCCAAAACACTTTGCCACTTTGCAACAACCGAGAGCTCCGGCCACAGATGCCATAATCCCCTCAGCTGAAACCGGTGCGGCTCGTGCCACGATGCGGGTATTGAACGCCCAAACTGACTATCCAGATTAATACGATTGAAATTATAATCATATCCCAGCATCAGCTTTGCTTTGGAATCAAAGACGGCTTGGTCCAACCGAAAAGAGAAACCGGCATTTTCCATCTGCGTGGTCTCTGCGAAAGCATTGGCAGAAGTCCGGTCAACAGCCATATCCCTCAACAAGTTTTGATAAGAAACCGTATAGGTAGTCGGCTGCCATTTATAAAAAGCTTCTATATTGAAAGTAGTATTTTCGGCTGGCTCATAGTAAAAGGAACTACCCAAGTGCCAGGCTTCGGGTGTCTGCGAAATTTTACCATGGGACCAAACTTTAAATGAAGGTACCAGCGAAGTGGGACCCGGATTGGTAATTTCAAATTGATTGATAAATTGGCGGTAATATCCGCCGGAAAAGCGTACCGACCAATAGCCGATATCAGAATCAGGGCGATCAAATTGTACGCTGGCCCGGGGCTCCGTATGCAGACGATCAATAGCATCTACATAGGTAAAACGACTGCCCAGGGAGAGTTTCCAGTACTCTCCGGTTCTCCATGTTCCATCCAGATAGCTACTCAAAAGCAACGTACGCTGATCGGAAATGGTAGGCAGATAAAACAGGTCGGTCAAGTTCACCTCTGACTGCACATAATCCACTTGCACACCCGCATCTGCCTTTATATTCGGACTAAAACTATAGGTGCCATCCGTACGAAAAATAAAGTGGCTGATATTATTTTCATTCCGCTGGTTAGGTACACGATTTTGAGCTGAAGCTTCCTGAAAGTTTGCAAAAGCCATATCTGATGTAGTTCCCAATACCCCTCCGGGAATCACCGGATTATTACTGGTACCCAGCTGGTAATGGTGACGAAACGTATTTTCACTAAAACTCAGCTGTGACTCCAGGTTGAGGCGGGGCGAGATAAACTGGCTATAACTGACCTGTCCCATAAAGTTATCCCACTGGTATTGATCACGTGCATAAAGGTACCTCGGCATTTCCTCCAGAGCCGGAGCCTCCCTCAAAAGCTCAGTACTTACGTCATTTTCCCCGAAGTAAAAAGAGGAAGAAAGCGTTTTATAGTCATCAATTTCGTATTCAGATGCCAAATGGATATCATAAAATCGTACATTTGAAGTGTGTTCCCGGGGTTCGTACAAGGAAGCGTCATTTTCAGAATCAAGCAGAATATTGGTCATAATCGGATCCAGCTCATCCCACTGCTGAAGAGTTTGCGCCAGGTTGGGTTCCTGGTATATCTTCCAGTAGTTTGAACGTCCGGCCGCCATTACTTTAAATGAAGATGAATCGTTATCGCCGGTAAAGTTTATATCGCCCCGCACATTCAGGCTTAATGGATCTCCCTGTATCTGGCCCGAATAATTATCCCCTCCTCCCATATCGTGGCTCAAGTCTATGAGTCCCGCAATTTGGCTGCCTTCCGATGGACCATAGCCCGATTTATGGAGCTCTATTTTACTGATGGCATAGGGACTAAAAGCACTAAACATCTGTCCGAAGCTATAGGGATTGTATACCGGGACGCCATCCAGAAGAATACGATGGTCGCCCTGTCGGCCGCCCTGCAGGTGGAGATCCGTCATAGGAATACCATACTGTACCCCCGAAAAGAGCGACAGACTTTGAATTGCATCCTTCATGGGGCCGGCTGTTTCCCACTCGCTGTCCGAATCAATAATTTCTCCCTTGCCGTTATTGCCCTGCGGGAGCTGAGGAAGATGTTCCTTGACGACTACCGGTTTAAAGTCCACAGGCTTGCGCTGCAGTGAAATTTCTTCTCTTCTATGCTCATCCGGTTGAATTTCTATTGTCTTGTAGACCGCCTCATATCCAACATAACTAAAAACGATATGATAAGTCCCGGAAACAAGATCACTGAGTACAAACCGTCCACTATTTCCCGTATTTGTTCCCCCTGAAGCATCCGCCAGCATAACGGTAGCTCCGGGCAAAGGCTCCCCGGTTGAACGATCCACAATTTTCCCGCTAAGCGTACCGTAGGAAGGATCATCGCTCACATTTTTTACGATAACGATAGTACCGGAAGAAAGAGTCACAAAATCCAGGGAGGTAGCTTCCAGCACATCCTGCAGTATTTCTGCCACGCTCTTCTCTTCTATACGGGTATAAACGCTAATACCCTCTACGATAGCGGGATCATAAACCATATCGGTTTCGGTCCGGGAGGCAATTTCTTCCAGTACATTCGTCAGAGGTTCCCCCCTAAAAGAAAAAGAATAGGAATCCTCCTGAGGTTGTGCCTGCAGGGTTACAGAGCTGCACAACAACCCAAAAAGCAGACTTGTCCATATAAAAAAGTAACGGATTATCTTTCTTGGTGCTAATGCAGGCATAGCAGATAACGGCTTTCAAAATTACTTAAATATACGATATCCATTGGCCGTTTCAGCATATCGTAGTCCCTTAACCCTGCAGATATCTTTTATAATGGACTCCGCTCCTTCGGGAGTGGCATAGAATGCAGAAAGCGTATCATTAGCCATATTTAAATCCTTAAACTCGATATCTACATCAAATCGACGTTCCAGTTCTTTAAAAATTACGGACAGTGGCTGCTGATCAAAGGCCAGCTTCCGGTCGCGCCAAGCCAAAATACGGTCTGCCTGAGCGGTTTTCGGGGCTGTAGGCTGTTCTATATTTACTGACCAACGGCTCTGTTGGTCTTGTGTCAGGATCACTGATCTGCCAGGATACTCGGAAGGATAAAAACGGACACTTCCTTCTGTCACCGTTACCTCTGTTTCGCCGGATGAAGCCTCTCCCCAGGCTCGTATATTAAATTGCGTGCCTGTCACCTCTACCGCCGATTTATTAGCATATACTATAAATGGCTGATCACCCTGTTGAACATCAAAAAAAGCCTCCCCTTTTAATTGCAAATTCCGGTTTGTCCAGCCATAGAGCAGGTTATATTGAACTTCACTTCCGCTGTTCAGCTCGACTTCCGTACCATCTGAAAGTACAACCTTTGCTGTTTCACCATAAGGAGCGCGCTCTGTCTGGGGTATCAAAAAAAGACCGGCTCCAAAAACAATCAAAACTAAGGCTGCTGCCGCAAACCATTTCCATTGCCCTATAAAAAAATGTTTATCATCTATACGGCGATGTACTGCAGAAAGTGCCTGTTCCACTTCTTCATCTGTTGGCAGAACTTCATCTTCATGGATTGCTTCACTCACATCCCAAACCCTTTCTATTGTTTTACGTTCCTCTTCCTCAAACTGCTTAAAAAAGTATTCAGGATCTGGGATATCACTATTTCTATTATATTGTGTACTATCTTTCATCATAATTCATCTGTCTTATTTTGCTTATACTCCTCATAACGATCTCGTAACGTACTCAGAGCCGCTACAATATGATTATTCACGGTGCTGGACGACACATCCATAACACCGGCTATTTCATCATGATCCAGTCCCTCAAACCGACTGAGTTCAAAGGCCTCGCGCTGCCGGTCCGGCAGATCTTTTATCCACTCATTCATGTGTTTTTTTAGCTGACCATTATCTCCGTCAGGATGAGAAGGGTCTGTTGTTTTTAGCAATCGCTCGTCCTCCAGACCTACTTTCTCATCTGAATAGTCCCGGATATGATTCAGCGATTTATTGCGAACCATGGTATATAGATAAGCCTTCAGGGACTGATTGGGATCGATATATTCTCTTTTCTCCCACAGGCTTACAAAGACATCCTGTACAATATCATCAGCTATAGCTTTCCGGCTGTGGTACCGACGGGCAAAACGGACAAGCCTAGGGTACATGGACCGAAACAGACGATCAAAAGCCCCTCGGTCCGACGCCAAAATCTGTTTTCCCCAAGTACGTATTTGCTTTTTCGTCGGTGTATCCATGTATTCGCTGTGTTAATAATACACATCAGAAGAATAGTATAACTAGTGTAAAAAAACTTTTTTATTAATGTTTCGAAAAAAGTGAGGAAGATAATATCGATCTAACAGCTCATGGATAGGCACAATAAGTCATTCCACTTATCTTAAAGCCTCCTAAACAAAAAGGCCTGTCCGTGATGAACAGGCCTTTTATCTTTCGTTCGACAAATAATAAGTTATCAGAGGAAAAGCGGGAGCAGTGTCAGGGCTACAATACTCATCAACTTAATAAGAATATTGAGCGAGGGACCGCTGGTATCTTTGGCAGGATCGCCAACCGTATCCCCGATTACAGAAGCGGCATGCGCCTCTGAACCTTTACCTCCGTGCTCTCCGGTCTCAATAAACTTTTTGGCATTATCCCAGGCGCCGCCTGCGTTACTGAGGGCGATACCCAGCAACATAGCCGTACCGAGTGCTCCGATAATCATCCCACCAAGAGCTTCAGTACCAAGTACCAGTCCCACAATAATAGGTGGAATGATAATCAAGAATCCAGGTACTATCATCTGCTTTAGAGCACCGATAGTGCTGATATCCACACAACGGCGATAGTCCGGCTCGGTTTCTCCTTTCAAGATTCCCGGCATCGCCTTAAACTGGCGGCGTACCTCTTCAATCATATCAAAAGCGGCACGGCTCACAGCCGTCATTGTCAGGCTGGTAAAGATAAAAGGCATCAGCACGCCTAAGAACACGCCGGTCAACACCTCAATATTCAAAAGGCTAATGGCATCAAGTCCTGCCCGCGTTGAAAATGCACTAAAGAACGCCAGAGCGGTTAACCCGGCACTCCCGATCGCAAAACCTTTTCCAATGGCAGCCGTCATATTCCCGGCAGCGTCCAGGGCATCGGTACGCTCACGAACCTCATCCGGAAGAGATGACATTTCGGCAATCCCCCCTGCATTGTCGGCCACCGGTCCGTAGGCATCAATAGCAAGGCTAATGCCCAAAGTTGACAGCATGGCAACGGCTGAAATTGCAATTCCATAGAAGTCAGCAAGCACATAACTCACGAATGCTACCGCAATAATCACAAGCATTGGTATGGCTGTTGACATAAATCCCAAACCAAGCCCCTCAATAATATTAGTAGCAGCCCCTGTTTCCGAGGCTTCAGCCAAACGCTTGACCGGATTAAAATGACTGCTGGTATAGTATTCTGTAGAGAGTTCTATGATAACTCCTGCCGCTAATCCGGTAAAGACCACCCAGAACATGGTAGCACTACCGAAATAGGCGTCAGACAAGAACCAGGAACCCACCAGCACCACAAATGCAGCAAAAAGAAAACTGTAGCGCAATACTTTTTGAAGAGTTTCCTCATCATTCGCCCGTACGATAAACATGCCTGCAAGAGAAGCTACAATCCCAAGCGCACCTAATGCAATAGGGAAATAGATATGTGCCTCCGTTAGCGCCAATCCGAGCGCCATAGCTGCAATCATACTACCTACATAACTACTATAAAGATCAGCACCCATACCTGCGATGTCGCCTACATTATCACCCACATTATCTGCAATGGTAGCAGGATTCCGGGGATCATCTTCGGGGATGCCTTGCTCTACTTTCCCTACGATATCAGCACCCACATCAGCAGCTTTGGTATAAATTCCACCACCTACACGACTAAAAAGTGCGATAGTAGAAGCACCAAAACTAAATCCAAAAAGTGATAATATAATTGACTCCAACCCGATAGTACCTGTTCCAATATACAATAAAGAGGTAAGCCCCAGAAGTCCAAGACCAACGACTGCGAGTCCCATTACGGCACCGCTTCGAAAAGCAATCTTTAAAGCATCAGCGAGGCTATTTCCTGCCGCTGCTGCTGTACGCACATTGCCTTTGGTTGCTGCACGCATTCCAATAAACCCGGCCGAAGCACTAAAAGTGGCTCCAATTGCATAGCAGACGGCCGTCCACGCTCCTACAAAGATCCATAACAGCACTACAATAATGAGCGCAAAAACTGCCAACGTACGGTATTCACGGCCTATAAATGCCATCGCACCCTCACTGATATCGCCAGCAATTTTTTGCATTCTTTCATTTCCGGGATCAGCGTTATTAACAGAAATGTAGATGGCAAGACATGCGATCAACGCTACGATCGTCAAACCCGCACTTACAATAATGGTCGTCATATTCTTTTTAGTTAATTAAACTTCTATTTTTTATTTATGGTCATTTCTGATAGGGCGCGTAATATAATAAATCTAAGATTTGCAAAAAGAAGTTTTCTGGCTTTCAGATCTGTGGGCTATGGTTTCTTTGAATAGCTATATGCGATGAACCTAAGCTACCCAGCTACTTCTCATACGAAATCAATTTCAGCATGATTACATCGTAGGTGGCATGTGCACTCATTGCTGCAATTAATCCGGCATATTCAAAGAGATACCCCAGCCCAGCACTAAGTCCAAACATGATTCCCCCAAAAATAATATGTCCCGGAGATTTAAACTTGAAATAGCCATGAAGCCCCACAAAAATCACGGATGTCACCCATATCCCTAAGAGCGGTTGAATAGCACCGCGGAACAACAGTTCCTCTCCCGCGCCGGCAAAAAAAGAAAGCTGCATGCAATCAAAAGAGGTAAGGCGGCTTTGCCTGACCATTTTGATGATATAAAAATCATCCAGCACCTTCGAAACCGCCGCTTGATTTATAGCAATCCAGATAATCGCGGATCCGATCACTCCTGAGCCTATTCCTGTTATCAGCTGGTTAATAACAGATAATCCATGACCATAAGCTTTCACCGGGCCGGTATCATGGAAAAAGTAGAAGACCAGATATGATATCCCCAGATACACGGCAAAAGACATCAATGAAAGTATCAACCATTCGCGGCTGGGTATACGTCCCGATGCCTCCCACTTGGTATCTTGACTTGAATCATCATCCATATGAACAATTTTGGGTCTTAATAATCATAGATCTGATATACTTTAAATGCTTAACAGGACTAGTTTATAACATTTATTCCTTGCAAGCTCCGGAAGGTTTGGGAATAGATATGCCGCCCGATACTGGATCTCCAAAATTCGGAGAACCATCACGACTCCAACTAAATGGCTGGAGATGAATAACACGCTCCCATCCCGGATCCGGACTTATTTTAGTGTGGTAAGCAATCCAATGTTCAGTCCCGTCAGGTGAAGTTGTAAAACTCGCGTGACCAACCCCGTGTACATCTTCTGTTCCTTCAAATACCGGGCCCTTTTTCTCCCAGTTATCGGGATTCATGGGATCTTCGCCGATAAGTCGTAATTGTCCCAAGTTATAGGCTGGCAGCCACGACTCACTGGCCGAATAAATAATGAACAGATTATCCCCATTTTTCAATACTTGTGCTCCTTCATTGATAGCTAATTCACTGCCCGTTTCCCAAGGCTCTACGGGCGATGATATTTTCACGCGATTGCTACTAATAGTCCATGGATTATCCATTTTAGCTATATAGAGATGTTGAGGAGTTTTATCGGTTTGCCGATTGTCTTCCCATCCTGACCAGATCCCGTAGAGCTGTCCATTATGCTCAAGTACGGTTAAATCTATAGACCAAATATTATTTTCTTTAGTTTGGATATTATTTCCTGTATAAAGTTGTCCTTTATCAATATAGCCTCCCATAGGATCATCAGTTTCAGACACCAATACACCGCTGCGTTGATGTATAAAAGGTGGCCCGGACTTGCCCGCCGTATAATAAATGTACCACTTGCCTTGAATAAAATGCAATTCCGGGGCCCACAAATTGCTTTTATTCCAGCCGCTTTCAGGCAATTCCCATACTAATTTTTCGTCTGTTTTTATATCAGAAAGGTTTTCACTTTTTGATATATACAGTCCTCCATTCCTTGTTTCGATATAGTAATAATAGCCATCTTTCTTTGTAATCCAGGGATCTTGTCCATCCGCCACAGGATTACTTAACAGACACGGATCAATATCCTCCTCAAAGTACGTGGTCGACCCATATGCCCCCCCGGTAAAAGCTGATATCAATAACAGTAATGTTACTATAACTTTCATAAAAATAATTGTAAAATGAGTAGTTTTATTAATTTGTATTCTTCAATCACAGCGTCATATATCCTATAAAGAATTTGATAAAATCTATTTTATTACTTCGATTATAAATCTTTATTCCAAAATATCTTTAGCTTACTAAGAATAAAGGGGATATGGACGTTTACAACAAAAAAATTACAGGGAATAAAAGGAGGGAAATAAAATGTGGGCCCGGAGGGACTTGAACCCCCGGCCAATCGATTATGAGTCGACTGCTCTAACCACTGAGCTACGGGCCCGGATGTATTTACGCCTGCATTTGAAGCGGCGCTTAAATTAACGGTTTTTATCTCCTCTTACAAGCATTTTGCATGAGAAAATAACCGACTGATAAAAAGCTCTATTTATAATCCATAATGGTTATCTTTTTTCTTATTATTAAAGTTAAATAATTTTCTACTACTAAGTAGCTATGGAACAACAATCCTTTGCTGTAATTACGGGAACCGGTAGCTATATCCCTCCCAATATTGTATCCAACAGGGATTTTTTAGACCGGACGTTCCTGGATGCCAACGGAAATCCCTACGATCGAAGCAACGAAGAAATTATTGAAAAGTTTGAAGCTATTACTGGTATTAAGGAACGTCGGTATGCACCCGACGACCTCCTTACTTCAGATATGGCTTTTCTGTCTGCACAAGAAGCTCTAACAGATGCCGACATAGATAAAGAATCACTCGATTATATTATCGTGGCCCATAACTTTGGGGATCTCCGCGCTGATAATCCCAAGGTTGATATGGTTCCCTCTATAGCTGCTCGAGTCAAGCAAAAACTTGAAATTCAAAATCCCGGATGTATTGCATATGACCTTCCATTTGGCTGCCCCGGATGGGTGCAGGGACTCATACAGGCTAATTATTATATTCAAAGTGGAGATGCCCAACGCATAATGGTTATTGGAGCAGAGACCCTTTCCCGGGTTTGTGATCCGCACGACCGAGACAGCATGATTTATGCAGATGGAGCTGGGACCGCTATTCTCGAAGCAACATCAAGCGAAAAACCATTGGGCATACTCTCGCATGAAGCCCGTTCAGACACGAACCCCCAAGCCGATTACCTCATCATGGATGAATCGTTCAATGAAGAGGCCGATAATACTCTTTATCTCAAAATGGAGGGACATAAACTCTATCAGTATGCCCTGAAGTATGTGCCGGGTGTGGTCAAGCGGTCACTTGAGAAGGTTAATATTGACATAGAGGAAGTATCAAAAGTCATGATCCATCAGGCTAATGAAAAAATGGATCAAGCCATCCTAAAACGGCTTTTAAAGCTATATAATGTTACCGAAGCTCCCGATAACATGATGCCCATGACTATTTCATGGCTCGGTAATTCCTCTGTGGCAACTATTCCCACCCTGCTTGATTTAGTGCGCAGGAATAAAATGGAAGATCATACGATATCCGGTGGAGATATTCTTGTTTTTGCCTCCGTTGGTGCAGGCATGAATATTAATTCAGTTGTTTATAGAGAAGGGTAAAATAATAATAGGAATTGTGTTTAATATACATTAACTTGGCTTGTTATAATTAATTACCCACCTACTGAGTGTATTTTTTGAAAAGACGCGTATAAAACCAACTCCTTTCACAAGACCAAGCCATAGGTGCATAAAGACAAGACAAAACAAGACATGGCACAAGGCAAGATTAAATTTTTTGACACACAAAAAGGATTTGGATTCATCCAACCTGACGACGGAAGCGACGATGTTTTCGTCCACAGAAATAACGTTGAAAATCTCGGATACGATCAAGGGCTTGAGGACGATGAAGCCGTTGAATTCGACGTAGAAGAAACTCCTAAAGGCTTAAGCGCTACAAACGTAAGAAGCCTGGATTACAAATAGATATATTTTTGTATCCAATTAAATATTAAGCCTGCTTCTCTCAAAAGGAGCAGGCTTTTTTATGTTCTACTCTTTTATAAAATATTTATAGAAAAGTTCGGATATTTGATACGAACAAAGATACGGCTGAATGACAAAATACTCCTTTTCTCACGGAATAGAATTAATCGATGGTATCGTATATTTTGTTAGATAAAATTTTGATCAGCTGCTCTCCCCCTCCCCCGATGCGTAACGCATCCGTCAAACTTAGCAAATCATAAAGCAGAGCATCATTCTTGCAAGCCATTGGTACGGTGGAATATAGCGGATTTATAGCTACCCCTTTTTGAATCTTATCACCGCCTGCCCAAACATAGGGATCATCCACAACAAATTCTTTATTTAAAACCGGGGCAGAATAAGCTGTAGGCATACCTCTTACAAGTCTTCCGGGCCTGACAGGAAAAACATATTTAAGTCCATGCACTAAAAAGTCGATAAGATCTTTCTTAAATACCTGTTCTTTCTTTTTATTTATCAAACCCGCTATCATAGACCTGTGCAGCGATTCACTGACCTCAGAACCGCTGATATTCAGATCCCGGGCTAAATCTTTATTATACCATGAGCGTTCACGCATGGCAATAATTTTCAGTAGTATAACAATGTCTTGGGGTCGCATTCCTTTGTGCTCTTTCATAAGAAAAGAGTATACCTATTCTTATATCACAAATCAAGATTCGCAATTTGCGAATAAGAAATTTATACCATTATTCTAATTAAATAGGTGAAATATCGTAACTAGTATTTATATTTTACATTTTAAATAGCTTATTTAGTAAGTAATAATCATATTAGGAAAGAGAAAATGGACACCGATATTATTAGCTGGAAAGACTTTAAGAAGGTTGATTTACGCGTTGGCACCATAATGCAAGCCAAGACATTTCCTGAAGCCAATAAGCCCGCATATAGATTGTGGGTTGACTTCGGAGAAGAGATTGGGATTCTTAAAAGCAGTGCCCAAATTACTGATCTCTATTCAAAAGAAGAACTGAAAGGTAAACAGGTGGTAGGGGTGGTTAATTTTCCGACGAAACAGATCGGTCCTTTTAGATCTGAATGCCTGATAACGGGATTTTATCGGAATAAAGGTGAGGTGGTACTGGCAGTACCGGATAAATTCGTTTCTAACGGCACAAAATTAGCTTAGGCATAGCAGGCTATTCCTTTTTTGGTAAAAATAAGTATACAGACCTCTATTATAAAAAAGAAGAAAGCCGAAAAATTGGCTCTCCTCCGTTAGTTAATTGCGGCGGTAATTAGGCTCTTCTTCAGGTTCATTATCCAATACTTCTTCAATCTGGCTCATAATATCCGGCGTCAGTTTATCAACCACTTCTATAGCCTTCATATTTTGCCGTACCTGTTCTGGCTTTGATGCCCCGGTAATAACCGTACTGACATTTGGATTTTTCAGACACCAGGCTAAAGCAAATTGTGGCATTGGAATACTAGCTTTATCCGCTATTTTTGACAGCCTCTCAACCTTTTGCAATTTTTGTCTGCCGCTTTCGGTCTCAAGCAGCTTTTCCCGCAACCAATCGTACTTTTCAAGTGATAATCGGCTTCCTTTGGGTATCCCGTCATTGTATTTCCCGGTTAGTAAGCCGCTGGCCAATGGACTCCAAATAGTTGTCCCTAGTCCAATTTCATCATAAAGGGGGGCGAACTCCTGTTCTACCTTTTCACGACAGAACATATTATACTGCGGCTGATCCATCAGCGGGGGACGCAGATGCTCACGGCGGGCTATATCATACGCCTGTCGAATCTGGTTGGCCGGCCATTCACTGGTACCCCAATAAAGTGCTTTGCCCTCCTTAATCATTTGATTCATTCCCCATACAGTTTCTTCTATCGGGGTAAACTTATCGGGACGGTGGCAAAAAATAAGATCCACATAATCAGTTTGAAGACGTTTTAAAGCGGCCTCCGTTCCCTCTTTAATATGTTTGAAGGATAACCCCTGATCATTGGGACCTTCTCCGCCCCAGAAAATCTTCGTAGAAAGTACCAGATCTGATCGTTTCCATCCGGCTTTTTGAATAATATTTCCCATCATCACTTCCGACTTTCCATCAGCATAGACCTCGGCATTATCAAAGAAATTAACACCGGCATCGTATGCTTCTTTCATAGATTTATAAGCAATATCCTCATCAATCTGATCACCAAAAGTTACCCACGAGCCAAAAGAAAGTGCAGAAATTTTTAGTCCGGAACGTCCAAGAAATCTATATTTCATATTCTCTTTTCATTTATTATTAATTTGAGATATGTGAAGGTATTCTAAGGATTTCCGGAATATTTTCGTTTCAAATAATCTCTCTTTTTTACTCTTTTTAATGCCCGACAGGCTCCCAAAATTTAACTTATCCCTTATTAAAATATGCAGATTTTTAACAAGTAACTGACTGCTATTTATTTCTCAAATATTTAACAGAAGCTTCAGATATCGCTCGTAATAAGAGATCCTCCTTCAGAGGTTTTTTCAAAAAAAATCCGGATTGAAAGCTATCTATATTTTTTAAGGCTTCTTTCTCCTGAAGTGAGGAAATGAATAAAAACGGAATATTATCTTTTTTCTCTTTTTCCCTGACTTTCTCATAAAGCTCTAATCCATTTATAGCGGGCATTTCAATATCAGATATTATTAGATCTGGCCTTACCCTTTCAAGATGGCTTAAAAGTATATAGCCATTATCAAAAACGGTAACCCGATGTCCTTTATGTTCAAGAAGATTACTCAGGAATACATTATGCCAGTCACTGTCGTCCACTATAAAGATATTCAGGGATGTATAACTCGCTGATTCACTTTTACTTTTAGCCATATATTGGTCGAATAGAACAATCTCGGTTGTCCGTACTCCTGCAAGCCCATGCGAAATAAAGATCCGAATATTTTTAGTGTAATTAGTTCTAAAGAGGTGTTCTTTGCCCTTCTGCGTCCATAATTTAAAAATTAATCCGGTAAAAACGAGTTAATAAGAATATTTTAATATCCCGAATGAAAGGGAATAAAAAACACCTGACTGTTGTTATATATACAGACTCTCATAACTAATCCCTTAGCCATATGCGGAAGCTTACATTATTTTTGTTTTTCATTATTTTCATCTGCTCAGCATATAGCCTGAATGCACAAAACTTATCCGAAATGCAACAAGATAATATGTCCGACCAGCCCAACACCGAACAGGCAACCTTTGGAGCGGGCTGTTTTTGGTGTGTTGAAGCTATTTTTGAAGAAGTAAAGGGTGTTAAAAGTGTTTTAGCAGGCTATGCGGGAGGAGAAATTGAAGATCCAACATACCGGCAGGTTTCGTCTGGTACTACCAAGCATGCGGAGGTAACTCGTATTGTTTTTGATCCCTCTGTTGTAACATACGAACAGTTGTTGGAGGTCTTTTGGCATACACACAACCCCACAACTAAAAATCGACAGGGGGCAGATGTCGGGCCCCAATACAGATCCGTCATTTTTTATCATAATGAGGAGCAAAAACAAATAGCACATAAATCCATGGAGAAAACGGATGCTTCCGACTTGTGGTCCGATCCCATTGTAACGGAGATTGAACCCATCAAAAACTATTCAAAAGCAGAGAATTACCACCAAAACTATTACGAAAACAATCCCAATGCCGGTTATTGCACGGTTGTAATTGCCCCTAAACTTAAGAAATTCAGAAAAGAATTCTCGCATCTGCTAAAGGATAAATAATAGCTTAAAGATTATATAGCAATAGCATAATAGTATCACTTTTCTATTTTGGACGGCTGCCAGTAAAATACCTGCTAAATTAGCTCACAGAATTTAGTAAGCCTGAACTTGATGAACCATGGACATCTTCTTTTTTAAAGGAAAACCGAATATATGCTCCATTATCGGATCCCATCTCACCGTCGGCTTCTAACTGCCGCATAAAATTTCTGATCAAAGTCATCCCCAGGCTTTCTTTCTTTTCTATATCAAATCCTTCAGGAAGTCCTACACCATTATCTCTGATCATCCCGTGTACTACCTCGTCTTTCTGATGGAGTTGAATGATAATTTTACCATCCGTTTTTTCTTTAAAAGCATGTTTAAAAGAGTTTGTCACTACCTCATTTACCAGAAGTGCGAATGGGACCGCTAAATTAATATTCAATTCAATATCATCTTCAATATCTTTTACTATTTGGATATTCTTGTCCAGATCGTTCGTAACTTTTAGGGTATCAGCCAAGTCTCCAATATATGATTTACAAGAAATTTTGGAAAGACTCTTAGAGCTATATAGCTTTTCATGTATAAGAGCCATCGTCTGGATGCGCCCCTCACTCTCTTTAAGCGTTTCCCGGATCTTGGGGTCATCCGTTTCGTATATCTGTAGCTGCAGAAGCCCGGATATGACGGCTAGATTATTTTTAACCCGGTGGTGAATTTCCTGCAACAAAACATGCTTTTCCTTCAGGGAAGAATAGATCTCCTGCTCATATTTCTTCTGTTCGGTGATATCAATATACATGCCAAAGCCTGCCAGAGGTTCCCCATCCACATGCACAGGAATGCCCGCTACAAAAACATCAATAATATCTCCATTCTTATTCAGTCGCTTACCTTCCTGTTGAAAGTTATTTTTCAAGCTACCACTTTCAAACATATTTGAAACTTCCCCTTTACTCTCCTCAGGAACAATAAGGCTGTTTATATTTTCCCCTTTAGCTTCCTCTTCCGAATAGCCAAATAAATTTTCGAAGCTTTTATTAATGCCCTGTACTCTACTTTCGGGGTCAACCATAGCGATAGCGGCCGGGGCTTCTAAAAATAAACTCCGGAATAACTCTTCACTCCTCTTTAGCTTTTTCCGTGCCTCTACCTGATCTGATATATCATGTCCTACTCCCACCAGATATTCCTCGTCATTCTGGACAAATAACTTACCGGTCAAATAATAAGGTACTTCTTTCCCCTCCTTAGTTGTTATTTTTGCTTCTATTTCCTGTTCGCCTTCGGCATAAACATCCTCTACCGCCTTTAATATTCGTTTTGCTTCTTTCTTTGTATAAAAATCAGCCGGGGTCATAGTCCTGATTTCCTCAGGACTATATCCCAGTTGTTTTACGAAGTTTCGGTTCCATCGAACATAATTGCCATCCCGATCCAACATATAGAAAATACCCGGCAGACTCTCTATCAACGCCTCATTTAATCTTTTTTCATCCATAAGCTCTTGCTGTGTGTTTTTTTGTTTTGTTATATCTACCCCGACACTCAAAAAATATTTTTGGTTGTTTAGATCGATAAAATATCCTCTCCAAAAATAGGGTGCGTATTCCCCTGACTCATTTTTAAGACGTAATTCAACGCCGGTATGATGACTCTCTATCATACGCTGAGTTGCCTGTTTAAGCTCCTCATAATCCTCCGGTGCAATGAGATCAAGTGCTGTCTTTTCCTTTAGCTCCTTACTGTTAAGTCCAGTATAGGTTTCCAGATTTCTATTCCACTGTACAAACTCAAAATCATCATTCATTAATATATAAATGCTTGGGAGGCTATCTAAGATGGTTTCTGTATAATTCCGTTGCTGTACTAATGATTCTTCTATTGATTTTCTCTTTTGGTAAGCTGAAATAATATCGGAAGCTGTTTTCAGAAGCCCGATTTCGCTTTCTTTCCATCTCCGTTTGTCATGAGTATCCGCAAAACCTATATACCCATACCACTGCCCGTTTACTATTATCGGAATAACTAAAACCGACTCTACGTTTTGGGTCTCTAAAATCTTTCGTTCCTTATCAGGAAGTTCATTTACTTTCTTATTAATAACCTTATTGTCAGAAAGCTGTTTATGCCACCACGGAACATCTTCATAACTAAACCGAGCCCCCTCATCCAGCATATCCTCCTGTGCGGATTCACTTGTAACCTCCGAAATAAGATCGAGATAGAGTTTACCTTCTTCCTCAATATTTTTATAAATATATACTCGGTCGGTATCGGTTACTTCCCGTAAGACTTCCAAACTTCTATTTAATACTTCTGAAGACGGATCTGTACTCTTCAATAAAAGGGCTGAACATGTTGAGATAGCCTGCTCGTATTTTAATCTTTCTTGCAGTTCGAGCTCAGCTTCTTTACGCTTTTCTATCTCCTTAACTAGCTCAAGTGATCGTTCCTCTACCCGTTTCTCTAATTCTTTGTTAATCTTTTCTTTTTCCTCTTTAAGGGCAATCTCTTCAGTAACATCTATAATAGTACCAATAACTATAATTTTCCCTTCATTATTAGTAATACGGCGGGCGTAACATTTAGACCAAAAAGTATCCCCTTCCTTCTTTAGGAAGCGAAAGTTTTTTGTAAATGCCTGTTCTCTTCCTGTAATCAAATCATTCAATAATAGCTTTAGCCGCTTACGATCTTCTTCGTGGACAAATTCCCATAACGGTTTTTGGTAGGAAACGTCTTCTGAATATCCTGTATTATTTGACCATTGCCGATTTAAAAATACAAGTTGCCCCTTTTCATCAAGCGTATAAGTTATATCTTTAATATGCTCAATAACCGACTGGTATTCTTCTTTATTCTCTTTTAGCTCTTTTTCAGCTTTTTTCCGGTCCGTTATTTCAAAAGAAGAGCCATATATGACCGTTTCATTCTTGCTCTTGCTATTTACCAGCTTTATCTCCTGACGTAACCATATGTAGGTATTATCCCTTCTTTTAAACCGATACTCATTAATCGCACTTCCTCCCTCCTTTATAACTTTGCTGAATTTTTCAAAAACGGTTTCCCGATCGTCCGGATGAATTCTATTGGTCCAGCCATACTCCCGATCTAAGAAGTATTCAGGCTCAAATCCCAGGATTTCTTCTGTATTATGACTGATAGAGCGCAAAGGATACTCCGAAGTACTTTCACAGATAAATAAAATAACTGTTCCACTGCTAAAGAACTCCTCTATCTGTTGAGAAAATGTGAACTGACTATTATCACTCATGACTGATGCCCTGCTACCACCCGTTATCTAAAACTATTTTACCCCTCTTGCCTTTTATTAAAAAAAATTAATATTTAATTAAAAGCAAATTAATTGTTCAAAAACGCTCTTTTTATTGAACAGAGTATAAAATACACCCCTGCGAAACCTTTCAATCTATGAAGTGTCTTTCTTTTAGAAAAAAATTCATTACGAAAGCGAGGAGATACTGCGCATAGAAGTAGAATCACAAGAAGCTAAAGCCAGACAGCAACGCATATTCTACTTCACAGATGTAGCATAACAATTTGTTAACCCAGGTACGAGGTCGAGCATTAGGATGATGTAAAAGTTATTCTTCACTCTTGGGGTTAATAAATAAAGGAAGGCTATCATAACCGGATCAAGAACCAGTAAGAAAGCAAACTATTACTCCATCCATCTCTGGATGTATGAAAAATGAGATAGCTAGTTATAGATCTGAAGGGGCTTGGATCGATGAGGCTTCATCTTCAAATTCATCCCCTTCCAGTTTTTTATTGCTTTCTTCTACCGGCATAACTTTTTGGTGAAAAACCAACATTGAAATAATTGCCGTACTAATAGCAATATCAGCTACATTAAATATATAGGGGAAAACAGCAAATCCGCCGATCTCCAGATTGAAATGAATAAAGTCCACTACGTGCCCCTCTAAAACGCCCCCGTATTGACCTATTTTAGCCATCACCAGTCGATCGATAATATTACCGAAGGCCCCTCCTAAAATTAATCCCATACAAAAGAGGTAGCCCCTGTTGGCATTATGTCGATTATATATTACATAACCTAAGATACTTAGTGTAGCGATAATAGCTACAACACTTATAACCTCAGTGGAGGCCCATTGCATTCCAAGGGCCATACCCGGATTTTGAGTATAGTGGAAGGCCAGCCAACCCGGTATAAGTTCCCAGTTTTGCCATTCCGGCGAAAGACGTATCCAATGCTTACTCAGCTGGTCCAAAACCACCACCAACAAAGCGGGGATAGCAAGTGCTGTTATTTTTTTATTATTCAAACGGAAAAAACTTAGACCTTTGTAACTTATTTACGCTTCAGCTTTGCTTCAATACTTAACTGAGTATGTGGAACAGCTTCTAAACGTCCTTTAGCAATTTTCTCGCCGGTAACCTTGCAAACTCCATAAGTTTTGTTATCGATACGCTCCAGGGCCCTGTCCAGATAACGCAAGAACTTTTTCGTTCTGTTAAACAGCATATATGTTTTTTCCCGCTCCTGAGCATCTGTTCCTGCATCAGCCATATGGAATGAATAAGCCGACTCGTCGCTGGCATTTTCCATGCTGTCGCGCAGGGTACTTTGCAGAGATTCTAGCTCCTTTTTTGCTTCTTGGCGTTTTTTCTCAATAATCTCCCTGAAATATTCTAACTCTTCATCAGAATAAGGAGATACGCGTTCTGTATTTTCGTTGGTGTCTTTTTTTTCAGATGCCATAATTGACTCACTTTCTTATTTAGGGTTTCTCCGGATGGAAATAGTGGACTCCTCTTCACCGATTTCCCAAGTCTTTACAAAATCGGAAACATCAAGTTCTTCGGATGCAATATCTTCAGCTAATGTTTCACTTTTGATATAATCTTTCATTGATTGAACCGCATCTTCAAGCTGATCGGAGCCTTCAAAGCCAATGACAATACGATCGACTACATCAAAATCGGCTTCTTTACGCATATTCTGAATACGATTCACAAACTCCCGGGCCAGTCCTTCCTGAACAAGTTCCGGGCTTAGCTCAGTATCAAGTGCTACACTTAGGCCTTTCTCGGTCTCAACAGACCAGCCCTCTAAGCCCGTTCGATTTATAATTAATGCATCACTGCCCAACTGAACAATTCCATCATCACCAAGATCCAGCTCTATAGATCCGGTTTCTTCATATTCAGTAATTTGCTCATCCGATAATGCATCAACTTTAGCAGCAACAGGCTTCATCTTACTTCCCAGCTTGCTGCCCAATTTCGGATAGTTGGGCTTCGCTGATTTATGCACAATACCGGAATCATCATCAACAAATTCTATACCTTTAACGTTAACTTCATCCAATATTATCTCCTTGACAGATTCCACTGCCTGACGTTCATCTTCATCGTCGATAGGAAGAATAATGCGTTCCAGCGGCTGTCGTACGTTAATTTCAATTTTATTACGTAAACTCAGTACCATCGATGATATTTGACGCGCCAGATCCATGCGATGTTCCAGCTGCTTATCAATAGCTGTTTCTTCGACGGTCGGATAAAAAGAAATATGAACTGATTCTTCATCATATCCGGTAACTTCATTTAGCCGCTGGTACAGCCATTCCCCTAAATAGGGTGCAATGGGACTGATCAGTTTCGCCAAATCTACCAAACATTCATATAACGTCTGATAGGCGGCCGTCTTGTCCAGGCTTTTACCTTTTTTCCAAAAACGACGCCGATTGCGCCGTACATACCAATTACTGAGCTCTTCCACAAAGTCTTCGACTGTCCGCGCCGCCTTTGTTGGCTCATATTCATCAAGATATTCATCTACCAGCTTTACCGTCGTATTAAGACGAGATATGACCCAACGATCCATTTCCAGACGATCGCCGACCGGAATAGGCGTACCAGAATACGTAAACCCATCAATATTGGCATACATCGCAAAAAAGGAATACGTATTGACGATCGTATTAAAGAATTTTCGCTGTGTTTCCTGCAAGCCATCTTCACTAAACTTCAAATTCTCCCAAGGAGAAGAATTACTCATCATATACCAGCGAACCGTATCGGCGCCATAGCGCTGAATCACATCAAAAGGCTCAACAGCATTGCCTTTGGACTTACTCATTTTATTGCCGTCTTCATCGAGTACCAAGCCATTAGCTACCACATTCTTATAGGCAGGCTGATCAAACAGCATCGTTCCCAGGGCATGGAGCGTATAGAACCATCCGCGGGTTTGATCAACACCCTCGGCAATAAAGTCGGCGGGGAAGTTCTTATCAAATTTGTCTTTATTTTCAAACGGATAGTGCCATTGGGCAAAAGGCATGGATCCGGAATCAAACCAAACATCCAACAGATCCGGAATTCGACGCATCGTACCCCCATCAGGACCTTCCCATGTTATTTCATCAATATACGGGCGATGCAGATCAATTACCTTACTGTCTGAAAGACCGGCTTTCTTTTTTAGTTCCTCAATACTGCCGATCACCTCAACATGATCAGGATTTTTATCGCTAACCCAGATCGGGATAGGTGATCCCCAGTAACGCTGCCGCGAAACGGCCCAATCCACATTATTTTCCAGCCATGTTCCAAATCGTCCTTCGCCCGTACTTTTGGGTTTCCAGTTAATGGTTTTATTTGAGCTCACCATCTTATCCTTGACTTCAGTGGTTTCCACAAACCACGACTCTACTGGATAAGACATCAGGGGCGTGCCTTTACGCCAATCAAAGGGATAGTTGTGTACATAAGTCTCGTGCTTGTACATCAGATGCTTATCTTTAATAGTCCTGGAAATTTCCTTATCGGCATCCTTAAACCACTCTCCTTCGAACTGGGGTACCTGATCGGTAAACCGGCCATCCTCATCAATAGGATTAAACATGGGGATATCATTCTTTTTTCCCGTCTCAAAGTCATCTGCACCAAAAGCAGGTGCGGTGTGAACCACTCCGGTTCCTTCTTCAGTCGTTACATAGTCTGCAGGAACTACGCGCCAAGCCTCCGAACGGTCAAACTCTTCCAGCGCATAGTCAAAAACCGGGTCGTAGGTCCATCCAATAAGCTCTTTACCTTTATATTCTTCTATAATCTCGTAATCATGGTCAATAACCTCTTCAATACAATCTTTGGCCAAAATATAATACTCGGTTCGGTCTCCCTCGGATAACTTAATCTTGGCATAATCCAAAACGGGATTGACCGCCAGCGCCATGTTGGAAATAATTGTCCATGGGGTCGTGGTCCAAGCCAGAAAGTACACATCTTGTGCCATGCCCACTTGAAACTTCACAAAGATAGAAGGATCCTGCGTTTCCTCATATCCCAGACTCACTTCGTGCGAGGACAAAACCGTACCGCTCCCAGGAGAATACCACTGAATTTTATACCCCTGGTAGACGAGATCCTTTTCATACAGGGTCTTAAAAGCCCACCAAACCGATTCGATATAATCATTATCGAAAGTTATATAAGGATCATCGAGATCTACCCAGTAGGCCATGCGTTCCGTTAACCGGTCCCACAGATCCTTGTATTTAAGAACACTCTTACGGCACTTCTCATTGTACTCGGCTACTCCATACTCTTCAACCTGAGCACGCCCTTCAAGATCCAACTCCTTTTCTACCTCAATTTCCACGGGCAATCCATGAGTATCCCAGCCGGCCTTTCGCTCTACACGGAAGCCTTTCAATGTCTTATAGCGGCAAAACATATCTTTGACCGTACGGGCCATCACGTGATGGATGCCCGGCTTACCATTAGCCGTAGGCGGACCTTCATAAAAAGTAAAAGGGATACCCTCGCTTCGGGTAGAAAGACTTTTCTCAAAAATATTCTGCTCTTTCCACCACTTGAGGGTTTCTACTTCTAATTTTGAAAAATTTAGCTTTTTAACTTCTTCGAACTGTTTACTCATAAAAACATTGTTCGTGCTCAGTTTCTATTTTGAAAGCAGACAATATATCATTTTTTGCCCACTTTCCCGCAGCTATTGATATAGAAATAAAATATTCATCACTTTAAATTAGCCTCAAAGATACAAGTCTTAGTCCATCAATTCATATCTGAAAAACATTTTTTCTCCGGTAGCGAACTATTAAAAGCATTGACTGACCCATTTGCAAGTTAGAAAATGAAATCTATGAGCTAAAAACTTTAATATGTACGGGCTTTCCGTTATTCTTTGCGAAGTATGAATATTTAATAACTCTTGATGTCTGAAAATACCATGGATTTAACCATAGAAAAGCTAATAACAAAAGACAATCCCTACAAAGTATGTTTTGTTTGCTTGGGGAATATTTGCCGAAGTCCCACGGCTGAAGGCATTTTTCAGTATCTGGTGGATGAACGAGGTCTTTCTGACTTTTTTGAAATTGACTCGGCGGGGACCTCAGCTTACCATGTAGGAGAATCCGCAAACAGTAATAGTCAGCGTACAGCTAAAAAACATGGGGTTGCCTTGCACTCCAAAGCACGCCAGTTTCGTGCATCTGATCTCGATTCTTTCGATCTGATTCTTGCCATGGATGATAGCAATTACGCAAATATTATGCGCTTAGCTTCCGACAAGCATGAGGATAAGGTTGGCCGCATGCGTGACTATGATTCTAAACCCGGCGACGGACAGGTCCCCGATCCCTACGCGGGCGGTATAGACGGCTTTGAAAACGTTTTCCAGATCGTTAAAAGAAGTTGTGAAGAACTTTTGAATGAACTGGAGGAACACATACAGCAATCATGATTCCCGACGCCATCAGACAACAATTACGGCAAAAATTGGGCGCACAAATTGATAATATTCACTCAGTTTCCGGTGGAAGTATCAACCGAGCGGCCAAACTCACCCTCTCTGACGGTACAAGCTGCTTCCTAAAATGGAATACCTCGGCTGATCCCGATATGTTTGTTAAAGAAAAACGGGGACTTAAGTTGCTGGCGGGAGCTGACACTAAGTTACGGATTCCTTCTACCCTGGCCGTGGGAAAGACAACGGATGATACCGGCTACCTGGCCATGGAATATATTTCAGAGGGGCGTTCCATTGACCATTCAGCGGAAGATTTTGGTCGCCAGCTGGCCGCACTACATAAGCATCAGGCCAAAAAATACGGGCTCAACCACAATAACTATATTGGAAAATTACCCCAATCAAACCAACAACACAAAGAGTGGATCGACTTTTTTATCAACGAACGCATGGAGCCACAGCTACGCATGGCTTCTGATGCTCATAAACTCGGTTCCGAAACAATCGCCCACTTCAAAGCTATGTACAAACAGCTGCCTGATATATTTCCAGAGGAGCCGGCCAGCCTGCTGCATGGAGATCTGTGGGGAGGCAACTATTTTTATGATAACCAAGGTCGGGCTACAATATTTGATCCAGCAGTCTATTACGGTCATAGGGAAATAGAGCTGGCATTTACGCATCTTTTTGGAGGGTTTTCGAGGTGTTTCTACCGTGCCTACAAGGAAGCATATCCCCTACAGTCGGGTTTAAAACATCGCAAGGATATCTACAATCTTTATCCCCTGCTGGTGCATACCAATCTATTCGGAGGAAGTTATGCCCGGCAGGTCCAAACAATTGTCAGCCGTTTTTAAACATTTTGATCTATTTATCCGGGCCAATCCTATACAACAAATGAAATGAATGTTTAACTACCTGTTTCCTCTAATTCCGGTTCGGGCAGGTATCTCCAAACCAGGAAAGCCATACCAAAAATCATAACGGCACCGATTAACGTATTACTGAAATATCCCTTCCATACATAAGCCGGACCGGCGATAGAACCACCAAGGCCATATCCAACCTGTCCAATCGCTACCAGTAAGCTCATCAACGTTCCCCGCTTACCCGCTGAAACTAACTCAGTTGTTAGAGCTTGAAATGGACTTATTCGCATTGCAACCAGCATCATCGTAACAAAAAACAGGGGATAGGCCAGCCAAAATGACTGCACCAAAAACGTAGTAAATATCATGACCAGAGCCAGCCCCAAACAAGAAAATATTATAATACTTTTTCGGCCCCATTTATCCGATAACTTGCCGGCCTGTGGGCCTGTCATTACATTGGCAATACCTCCCGCAAAAAAGAGCGTGGCAATCTCATTGCCGGATACTGCGAAAGTGGTTTCCAGCCAGGTCGGAAGAAAAATTACATAAACGGAAATACTCAGAAACATTAAAAAGTAACTGCCCGCTGCCGCTAGGATTGCAGGTTTTTGCAGCATCAGTAAATATTTTCGTATTGCGCCCAAGGCCGTAATTCTGGCTCTCTGCAGCTTCACATCGGGTTGGGGAACCGTTAGCCAAATTAGCAAAAAGGTTACAATCATGAGCCCCGCGAAAGCTAGAAACGGAGCGCGAAATCCCATATATTCGGCAAGTACCGTTCCTATGGGGATCCCCAGGATTTGTCCCATAGCAATACCGCTCATTATCCATCCATTTGCCCAACCGCGCCGGTGGTAAGGGAAATAATCACCCACATACGATACCGACGATCCACTCAGGATACCGCCAGCAGCACCTGCCAGCCCTCGTACAATCAGGAAACTCAGGTAATTTGTAATCAGGCCGTGCAACAAAAGTGCCGCAGCCATCATGCCCGTTCCAATAAGCAGTATTTTGCGGCGACCTATTTTATCGGATATGGGTCCCGTTATTAGAGCACACAGGCCGACCATAACAGCATAAGCAGTTACCAATGTACCTAACAAAGCTTCGGAAACGGCCAACTGCTCGCTAATGCGGGGTAGAATGGGGGCAATGATCATTATTTGGCTACTGGCGGCAAATACCAAGAGCCAAAGTGAAAAAATAATAAAAAACGTCTCTTTTTTAGAGTCGATCATTAGCTGGGACAGCAGTCAGGTAAATCCAGGAAAAGATATATTCTTTAAAAATCATTACTGAATATAAGGGTATCGAGCCATAACTTTTAGCAATAAAAAAGCCAGCTCCCTAACTACTTTTCACCGGCAGTAACCGTAACACAAACCAATCCGGATATAAACCGGCTGTACCAAATTTTTAAAAACTCAGTACAGCCAGTTATTCATGAAAAAACTACCTTTATTCGTTTTGAAAAGTAATTCCGGATAAAATAATTTGGCTGGAGGCTTCTTCTTCAACGGGACGACTCACGATATATAGCTCCCCGGATCCACCTATCGCCTCTTCATCTAATACAATGGTTAAAGGACTTACAAACACACCCTGCTCGGTTTGTTGTCCAACATTATTTCTAATGCCTTCACCCACTTTTTTACCATCAGGACCACCCAGTCGAAGTTCAAATTGATATTCCTCTTCTACTTCCTGCTGGGTAACTGTCATCATCTGAACAGAAGATATTCCACTCAGATCAATATTTCCCAAGCTAAAGGAACCTTCATCCTGAGGAGCTATTAATAAATAATTACCTCCAAAAGTCATAGAAGAGTAACCTTCCAATTCTGAAGCTGTGCCTAAATCAACGCTATTATTCCTCAATGAAACACTGGCATTGCCTGTTAATGGCTTGGTATCAGCACTTCCTTCATCCGTATAGCTGGCAGAAAGCACCAACACGCCGTTGAGGATAGGTTCTTCACCCAGTGTCGATTGGATCTCTCCTTCTGCGGGTAGCGACTCCTGAGCTTCCCCTTCACCGGCCAATGACATAATCCAGGAAACAATTCGCTGAGCATCCGCTTCACTGAGATTGCCGTGAGCTGGCATTGCCCGGTCTCCCCATACACCAGAACTTCCATTAATGATCTTATCGATCAAATAAGAATCAACATCTGTTGAATCCTGGTATCTCTCAGCAACACTTGTATAAGAAGGACCAATGGATTCTGAGTCCACCGAGTGGCATGCCTGACAGTTATAGGAATCGATAAGGCTACGGCCGCTCATCGTTTCGGTAGCTTCCTGATGGCCCTCAGAAGCTTCGGTAAGCTCATCACTTTCAACATAATTTGCAGACACAAATAAATTTGAGAGTGCATCCGAAGACAATGTGTCGCCTTCATCCACTACGCGAATTGAATATGAAACCGGCTGCCCGGGGAAGTAAAAAGTGCTGTTTCCTTCAACTTCTATATGAACTTCAGGTGCCTCATTACCTGCATATACCGAAACGGGACTGCTTGTTTCCATATGACCCTGCCCGTCGTTGACTTCTACCGTGATATCATACTCTCCTATTTCCTCGTATGTATGTTCTACTGTGGGCTCGTCCGTTTCGCTGGTTGTCCCATCCCCGAAATTCCAGGTATAACTCAATGGATCCCCTTCGGGATCGCTGGCATCCACAGTAGCTACAACATCAAGCGGTAATGTGCCGGAAGTTTTATTCACGGAAATATTTTGTATGACCGGGACACGGTTTCCGGCATTGAAATCGATTCGTGAAAGGCCTGAATCTTCATTCTGTGCAAACCAGCCGCTGCCATATTCAAGTATATAGATTCGGCCATCTGGACCAACTTCCATATCAATGGGAGCACTAAAATCTGTTTCTGCCATGAAAGATTCCATCTTATCATAATCTCCGTTAGGCTGCATAGTTACTACTTTAATCCAACCACGGACCCATTCATAAATAAACAGCTTACCGTCGAAATATTCAGGCAGTCGAGTTTCCTCCGGATACATATCCGTGTAGTAAACGGGTCCTGCCATTGCATTCCGTCCACCAGTACCTACTTGAGGAAATTCCTCGGATTCATCATAAGGATACCAGATAAACGCCGGCTCGGGCGAAGGCAACTCTTCTATACCCGTGTTATACCGAGATAAATTGCGGGGGTTATCCGGATCAAAGGCTTCCCCAGATTCACCGGTTCCATAATCGTATCGTCGATAGGGTTGGTTATCAGCGATAAACATCGGCCAGCCAAAAAATCCGGATTCTCTGGCCTGATTGATCTCATCATAGCCCTTAGGCCCTCTCGTATCCAGACTGTCGTTTCTGGCGTCCGGACCTACTTCGCCCCAATAGAGGTAACCTGTTTTCTGATCGACGGATATTCGGTAAGGATTTCGGTTCCCCTGCACATAGATTTCGGGACGGGTACCTTCTTTTTCCGGGGGATATAAATTCCCTTCTGGAATATCATAGCTGCCATCCTCATTCACTCGAATACGTAAAATTTTCCCGCGCAAATCATTTGCATTTCCAGACGAACGGAGGGCATTATATTGCTTAAATCCTTCCCGCTCATCTAGCGGCGCATAACCATCCAGCGTATATGGCTGATCAGGCTGGTCAAAGGGAGTAGAGTTATCGCCGGTCGAAAGATAAAGCAACCCATCGCTGTCAAAAGCGATGGAACCACCGGTATGGCAACAGATATCCCTTTGAGAATAAAACTCTAATATAGTTGTTTCGGAGGTAAGCGTATCTCCATCAAATACAAAGCGCGACAGGCGATTCACCGACGTATCGGCCGGACTGTAGAAAGCGTATACATAATTATTTTCTTCGAAGTTGGGATCGGCCTTGATGCCGAGTAATCCTTCTTCTGCATTTACATTGGGTTCATCAGTTTTCCAGTACACATCGAGATAGCCCACTTCGCTCAGCGTTGAATCCTGATTGCTGTACAATAGTATTTCGCCACGCCGCTGGGCAATCAATACATCCAGATTTGGAAGAATAGTCATTTCCACCGGCTCAAAAAATTCCCCTCCAACCAGCTGGGTTTTAGAAAACCGATTTGCTTCAGGAACCCGGTGTGTTGTTACCTCATCATAATCCAGCATATTATTTTCTCCAATCGCATATTCGATTCCTGCCAAAATATGATCCAAATAAAGATCTTCCGTGAATGACTCTTTGGTATGACCCAGTCCCGTATAAAATGCTCGACCCCCGTCATATTCGTGATACCATGCCATCGGATGGTATCCCATATCAGCTCCGCCGTCATAACTGTCTTCATCAATGGTTAAAAGAACATTAACCTTATCATTGAATTCCTTGTAGCTGTACCATTCGTCCGTTCGCTGCCAGGGGTTCGGCAAAAACTCCGTTGATGCATGGGTAGAGTCTTCCACGTGCAGCGTGCCCTCCTGTACATTCGGATGCGGATCATTTATACCGGGATGATCCAAAAAGTATCCGCCAACCATTCGTCCGTACCATCCCCACTCATATTCTGTATCAGCAGCGGCATGGATACCCACATAGCCTCCGCCGGCCTGGATATAGCGTTCAAAATCAGCCTCCTGATATTTATTAAGAACATCACCGGTAGTACTCAAAAATACTACGGACGAGTACTGCTTTAAGGTATCTTCGGTAAACATAGAAGCGCTGGTTGTTGTATCGACTTCAAAGCCGTTTTCTTCTCCCAGTTTTTGAATAGCTTCTACTCCATCAGGTATAGAATTATGGTAAAAGCCGGCCGTTTTACTAAAAACCAATACTTTTGGCGGGCCTGAACGCTGTGAACAAGACATTATAAGGAATGAAGTAACCAATAGAACAAAGCACGGAAGTAAAGAAAAGGAATGTTTCATTTATATGATTTCGTCTTTTTTTGATCAATACCTTAGATTATACAATCCCACTTATTACAAAATTTTTTCTTCTTTAGAAAGTTTTTTGCAAACTTTTTTGCTTCACAAAGCATAAGTTAATTATACCGCTTTCTATATGGTCAACAAAGCTAATTCTAAATCAATGTAGTAATTCCATATATTGGGGAAGGTCAATATATAATTGTAATCATTGCTCCCATTTATCTATTTCTATGGCATCACCCTACCAGCGCATTGTCAGTTTGGTACCAAGCCTTACCGAATTACTCATTGACTTGGGATTAAAACAACATATAGTAGGCCGCACCCGATTCTGCGTTCATCCTGCAGACAAGGTTAAAAGTATTCCAATAATCGGCGGCACGAAAAATCCCCGTCTGGATAAAATTCATGAGGCTAACCCAGATCTGATCATCGCCAACAAGGAGGAGAACCGTCCCCAGGATGTGAAGTCTCTTATGGATGATTTTGAAGTAAAGGTCACGAATATTTCTACTATTGAAGATGCGCTCATTACGATCCACGAACTGGGACAAAAACTAGATGTAGCAGAGAAGGCAAAAGCTTTAATCAGTGATATCCAGGAATTATTGACAGAATGTCTGGATGAACCTGAACTCAGTACTGCCTATATTATTTGGAAAGAACCCTGGATGAGCGTAGGAGGCGATACCTACATCCACGACGTGCTGGAACACTGGAAGTTACCAAACGTTTTCGATGATCAAAGCCGTTACCCCAAATTCGACCTTCAAGAGCTAAAAAGCTACAATCCCGACTTAATTCTACTGAGTAGCGAACCCTTCCCATTCAAAGAAAAGCATATCAGCCAAGTAGAAGAGGCATGCCCCGCTGCCCGGGTATTACTAGTAGAGGGGGAATGGTTTAGCTGGTACGGTTCGCATATGAAGCATGCCTTTGAACGCCTAAATGTATGGCGAAAAGCGATCAGTTAAATCTATAATACCGGAAAAAATTATTGTCATACTCCGAAAAACAAGTTTTTTATAACAATTTTCTCAAGGGGATTATCTTTTCTGTGCACTAATTGTATTGAATAAAACGTTGAACAAATAACAGGATGGGGTACGATAACGAGTTTATACAAGATTATTTATATCCTTATCTTTGCTTTGAGCAAAAAAGATGCTTTAAAAGCTACAAAAGAGACTTTCGCAAGTTATTTACAGAATGAATTTTTATTCCCACATGGTAGAAAAGAGTCTATTTATTTTTATTTGTTGCGGACTTTTATTTCTGGCTAGCTGTACAGGTACCCAAAAATTATCAGAAACCGACTATCATTCGTCCACAAAAGATGCCAAACAAGTTGTAAACCAACTTCCTAGTTACAGCGAAACACTTAAAACTGCGGAAGGCAAAGGACGTGCTATTGTAAGCGAACCCGGGAATACAGAACGAGTCACACTTATTTTTGCCAGCAATCGTGCCAAGAGTCTTGTTACAGTCCGCAATAGTATTGGCATTCAAGGCGGACAGCTTCTAACCGACGGGGATACGCTTCTGGTATATAACAAAGTGGATAAGTACGCTCGCAAGATTCCAGTTCGGGGAGGAAACCTGGATCATATCAACAGACTTGCTTCTCTAAATATTCTGGATATCCTCAACTATACTGTAAACCTAGAAGATGTACAAAACGTTTTGGAAAATGACCAGTCTTTTCAGCTTCTTCTTTCCACCGGAACAAAAGTTTTTATAAATAAAGAATCACATTACATCAATGAGATAATCCAGCCGGAAGACTCCGAGCTCCCATACTCCAAAATACAGTACGAGGGATACACAGAAATAAATGACTATATGCTACCCCGAAGAATTACTATCTTTGGGGCAGAACAGAAATCCAAAATAGCCTTGCAATTAAACAACCTGGAACTTAACTCCAGAATTGATTCTTTAACCATTCAGCTACCTGACGATATCCGTATCTATCATCAATGAAAAAAATAGGACTCATAGTATTATTTAGTTCTTTCTTTTTGGCATGGAATACTGCATCTGGACAGGATTATCAAGAGCGAAGGGAGGAAATTCTCCAGAAGCAAAAGAATACCCGTGCAGAAATAAATGAACTTAATGAACAAATAAGTACTTATGAGCAGCGGCTGCAAAGAACGAATGAGAAATATTCTTCGCTCTACGAACAATTTGAAAATTTACAGCGACTCATTGCCCTTCAGGATGAAAAGATAAACCGTTTGGAGCGTGAGCAATCGCAAATTCAGGAAGAAATTAATATTACTAACAAATCTATTGAGGACACCCAGCAAAGGCTTGACCAGCTAATTGAAGATTATAAGGGAACGCTTAGCTACATTTATAAACATGGACAAACTTCGGAATTGGCTCTTTTATTTTCTTCTTCATCCATTAACCAGATGCTCATCAGAGCTTTTTACTTGCAGAAGTTTAACGCTTTTCGTGAGAACCAGGCAGACGAAATACGGGAAACCGAAGAACAACTAAAACAGGAAAGGGAACGGTTGAAAGAGGCTCAATCTAGAAATGAACAGCTTCTTGCTGAAATAGAAGAAGAAAAAGAACAGCTCGATCAAAAAAAGCAGCAACAAGAAAGCAACATCTCTCTTTTACAGCAGGATAAAAAACGACTGCAGGAAGAACTCAATGAAATACAGGATCAAAAGGAAAGCTTAAATAACACACTCACCTCGCTTATTGAGGAAGAGGAAAAAATTCGGCAGGCCCAGGTAGAACGACTTCGACAGCAAGAGGCAGAACGTGAAGAAAAGCTTGCAGAAGCAGAAGATATCGACGATGACTTGGAGCGTGCACGGGAAGTAGCCCGATATTCTGCCCCTGTTGAACGCGAGGAATTTCTGGATGACGAAGAACTCCGGGAAATAGAACAAAAATTTGCACAAAATAAAGGAAACCTGCCCTGGCCTGTGGAAAGCAGTACGATCTCCGAACATTTTGGGAACCGCCGGCATCCGGTCTACGGGACCGTTACTCCCAACCTCGGTATTGAAATTGTGACCGATCCCCAAGAGCCGGTAAAAGCAGTCCATCCCGGCTATGTCATAGCTATCCAGCCCTTTCCGGGATACGGTGATGTGGTACTGGTTAAACATGGACGCTTTATTACGGCTTATGGCAATCTCAGTGAAATATCGGTCCGGGACGGAGCTATTCTTCAGAAAGGAGATCAAATCGGCCTGTCTGGTGACCAAGACTCTACAAATGGAGAATCACTCTTCTTTTTAGTACGCGAGAATAATGATAACCTCAATCCGGAAAATTGGCTCAGAGATAAATAGTTAGCTTAATATCAATATTTCAATTGGGTTCCCCTTCTTTTGTTGATATTTTCAGTCTTAGTATTCAATTCCAACACGATGAACTCTTATGAACAATTGGCAGCGTATTTTTGCATATATCTCCGCAAGTTTGGTGCTGGGGATGGCTCTTATCCTCCTTACAAATAGCTTTCTTCAGTATATAAGCAACGAAGGTACCACCGGATATCTCTTTCTAATGGGTTTTGGCTTAGTTTACCTTAACATCAACTTCGGTATTAGCCGGCGCTTTGTGATAAAAGCAATACGTTTGGATTGGGTCTGTTACCTGATAACTATCTTAACGATTGCTCCTACGTTGTTCTGGGTCTTTACTAAAGACACCGGACTCGGTGAGTCACAACTTGAATTTGTAATTGCGGCTGTATTTTCAGCTTTCCTGGGTACTTATTTTGGCATAAGGCGCGGAACCGTCAAAAGAGAACAGTATTTGCAACAATTGCGCGAAGAGGGAGAAGAAGTCCCCGACTCACTACGCTCATATTAATCTCTAATTAAAGCGGTATAGGTCAATCCCGATGTTAAGCTGGTATGTTCGCGCATCGGCTTTAAAAAGCCTGCCGCTTCCCCAATCAGGTCCTCCTTCGATAAACAGCCCGATATTATTTGTAAGACGATAAGCGACACCTCCACGCAGACCCAACCGTACACGAAATCCATTTCCACCGCTCTCAGTATTAGCCAGTTTGCCTACGGCCAGGTTATTACCGAACATGCTGTTAGCCTGAGCATATGGCTGGAAACGATCGCTTTCAAAAGGATAATACCTGACAACCGGGCCAATTCCCCAACTGCCAACGCCATAATTGGTTTCATCACCAGAGTTATCGATAAAGAAACTGGTCAATAGTTGAAAGCCCACTCCTAACTGGGGAGTCATCATCCGGACATCCCGAAATACAAATTCGAGTTCAGAGCTACCATCATAGTTAAGCGTATCATTACCTAAATATTCGAAATCACTGAGACCGTGAAAATTTGCAGTCAAACCATTAATTCCCACATCCGAACGCAGAGATTTCATACCAGAATCCCCTTCTGTTTGAGCCAGTAAAGATACGGGTGTAGAAGCAAGGAGGACGATGATTAGGACAAGAATTCCTGTTAAATTTTTCTGAGAAAAAAACACATTCATATTCTTCATATTAGGAGGACAGAAATACGTTAATTTTAAATATTTTTGATCACAATAATCTGCAACGTGCAGAACAAAGAGATCTTGCCAATGAATTTTAAGCCGTAAGGTAAGGTTGAGAAAGGATTTGACAAACTATTTTCAGTATATGGTTTAAACACTCCATAATTATACAATTTATTTAATTTGCCTATAGTTATTGACAACATTGAATGTCCTTGCTTTTCTAATTGGATCGTTTTTTTGATACTATATTCTTTATGCGTCTTAAGATATTAATCATATTCACCATTTTACTTTGCTTTCCGCTGATGGTCCTTGGGCAATCAGCAGAAGTGATCCCCGATCGACTCATCATTAAATACGAGTCTGATCAACGCATAGCTCAACTCAAAGCCAAGCTTTCTACCAATCCTAAAAACGCAGTGGAACAATTTCTCCGCCTGTCAGGGGCACAAAATTTCGAACCTCTTTTTACTTCTGGTCAACGACAGCAACTACACAAAAAAAATACCCAAAAGGCTGAGGCTTTGCTGAACATCCATGAGATAACCTTTAACCGCTCCATCGATCCCGCCCAGATGGCCGCAAAGGTAGAACGTATGCCGGGTGTGGAATATGCCGAACCACGGTATCTTCGGCGCCTGCATTTTACCCCAAACGACCCAACACTCGAAAAATTTATCGAGTTCCACCGGTTCGAGGAGGCATGGGATCTCTCTACCAGTGATCCGAATATAGTTATAGCCATTGTTGATGGAGGCGTGGATTATACTCATCCGGAACTTGACGACAAATTATGGGTTAATCAGGAGGAAATTCCTTCCACTCTGCAATCCCAAGTTGACCAAAATTCTGACGGCACTATTACCTCATCTGAAATCAAGCAGTACCTGAGAGAGGAAGGAAATGATTACAACAATGACGGTGATATTCTGCTGGATGATGCTCTGCATCCAGATTCTCCCCTGATGGATAACACAGATAACGATGATAACGGTTATATCGATGATCTTTTCGGCTGGGATTTCTGGGATTCCGGTTCTATCAACCAGGCAACTCCCGATAATAATCCTATTTTTGACGGGACGGATCACGGTACCCATGTGGCAGGTATTGCGGCCGCTGAAACCGACAACGACTTCGGCATAGCGGCAGCGAGCTTTCAAAGCAGTTACATGGCCGTCAAGGCCGGGGGCACCTCAGAAGATCCCAATTCAGTAGCTTTTGGATTTCAGGGAATTCTTTATGCGGCAGAACAAGGGGCCGATGTTATTAACTGTAGCTGGGGCGGAGATGGGGCTTCGCAAGCGGAACAGGATTTAATTGACTACGTCACTGAATTAGGATCGGTAGTTATCTCATCCTCGGGGAATGACGGTCTTGATCAAGTAGGATTTCCTGCCGGATATTCCAAGGTCGTTGGCGTGGGTTCTATAACCACTAATAATTCGGCAGCCGAATACTCCAACTATGGCTATAACCTGGATGTATTTGCAACCGGCTCCGGTATCCGGAGTACCGGAAACAATGGGGCCTTTGTCAATAAAAGCGGGACATCGATGGCCGCTCCGGTGGTTAGCGGACTGGCAGCGCTTATTAAGCACATTCATCCGGACTGGTCGGCCGAGCGCATCGGGCAACAGATTCGAACTTCTGCCACTCCGGTTGATAATGCCAATGGCACCGACTATAACCATAAACTAGGCCGGGGTAAAATCGAGGCTTTCGAGGCACTTAATACTGATAACCCGGGTCTTCGAATTGTATCTTCCCGTTTCTTAAATAATGAGAATCAAAAACTTCAGATCAATCAGCCGGGCAGAGTAGAAATTCAAATGGTTAATAACGGCCGGTCAGCCTCAAATTTAAACCTCCAGTTACAGGCACTCTCCAATCAGGGGATTGAAATTGCCGGGACCAACCTCAGCTTGTCTTCCCTCTCCACGGGCGATACTACGGAAGTTACCTTTGATCTAACAATAACAGAAAGCTTTGATCTTCGAGAGACACCTACCCTGCGACTGGACTTTAGCAGTGCAAGTGGAAATTATGAGGACTTTGGAATTATCCGGTACGATGAATTTCTGTATGAAGTTATTGCGACTAACCGGATTAAAACATCAATGGCCGCAGACGGGACCATCGGATTTACCCAACCCATTAACGGATCAGGAGGTGTTGGTTTTATCCCCCTGAAAGCCAGTGACAATGGTTTTACAGAAGGCAATAATATGCTGTTTGAGGGAGGACTTATGATTGAAATTGATGACAAAATCTATGATGCTGTTCGCACCGAAGACGGTCAGCTTTCCCGCGATTTTGATCCCATAGACCTGTTTACTACTAGGCGAACGGATGCCATTTCTGACCTAGATGGACATACTACTTTTAAAATTAACTCGGATACTACCCATGATGCCACCATCCGTCTGGAAACTTTTGCCTACGACAATCCACAACTCCACAATATGGTATTTTTAAAATACACTCTCCAAAATAACTCTTCTTTTCATCCCCTTAAGAACACTTATGTGGGACTTTTTAACGACTGGGATATAGGGACATCCTCTAATAATAGCACCACATATCTGGCATCAGACAGCCTTTTATATCTTTCTGACGAAACGCCAAATAGTGATGAACCGATGGCTTCTGTAGCCAGCCTGGGACCTATCTCCAGCATCCTCGCTATTGACAATACAATAGAAGGGGAACAGGATAGTTTAACTTTCGGTCTTTACGATGGCTTCACGGACCAGGAAAAGAGCAGGTCACTCAAAGCGCAGAAAGTCAAAACGAGTGTTGAAAATACGGATGCTTCCGCAGTCGTAGCTTCTGGACCATATACCCTTGGTCCAAATGCGGAAGTAACAATAGGTTTCCTTTATGCTTTTGGTGAGAACCCAGAGGAGCTGCGCAGCCAAATAAATGCAGGGCGACAACAAAAACCTTTTGAGATCTCTCCCCCGGGTGAGGCTGTTGCGGAGAGTACTCCTACTTCGATCAACCTGTTTCAGAATTATCCCAATCCATTCAAATCGGAGACCAATATCCGTTTTGATCTCGAAAACACAACCAGAGTTACTCTTACCATTTATGATGTACTTGGCCGCAAAGTCCGGGTGCTAACCGATACAGAGCTGGAAACCGGCACACACTTTATTACCTTTGATGCAGAAAACCTGAGCAGTGGAGTTTACTTTGCACGCCTACACACACAAAACAGTATTCAAACTATCCCAATGACCCTGATTAAATAAATTCACATAGTTTAACGATCCGGATAAATACGAGCTTCCATTCTCGCAGTTAGTCTAACTTCTTTGTAGATAAAGAAATGATAATATTCTTGCGCTCAATAACCCTTGCCGACCTGATTACTATCCCAATATTTAATAGCTAAAATATCATCATTCTAAAAAATAAGTTCCGTTTATAACCAAAACTGTAATATCACATCCAACAAATACCTAAATCTATTTCCATGTCACAATATACCGCTACCATATCCTGGTCACGAGAGGGGCAAAAATTTACCGATAACCGCTATAAAAGAGCACATACCTGGCATTTTGATGGAGGAGAAACCATACGCGCATCTTCTTCCCCACAGGTTGTTCCTACACCCTTGTCCGATTCCTCTGCTGTAGATCCTGAGGAGGCTTATGTAGCTGCCCTATCCAGCTGTCATATGCTTTGGTTTCTCTCCATTGCAGCCAAAAGAGGATTTATAGTCGAAAAATATGAAGATCAGGCCACAGGAAGGATGGAGAAAAATGATATTGGTAAACTTGCCATCACGGAAGTAAAACTGTATCCACATGTGACATATCATCCTGATCCTGATTCTGCTCCTACTAAAAAAGAAACCGACGACATGCACCATCAGGCCCATAAAAAATGTTTTATTGCAAACTCTGTTAAAACGGAAGTCAAGATAGAATCAAAAATGGAAGTAACAGCAGAGAAATAATTTGCAATATGTATTTCCCTGTCTACAGCGTGATGTGGCAGGAGTTGCAATAAGTGAACCATCTAAGTTGTACACTAATTACTCCTTTAGCTGTTTAAAAATACAATCCATTACCAATTTATGGATTCAGATTTGTCTTATAAATCAAGATATACCATTTGGACATAATAGGCTTTACTGAACGATTTTATCTACAATTACCTTTTAATTTCTTGCTCCAAGATCAATATGAAGGGAACCATTTGATAACATATCATAAATCTGGAACTTCAAAATTCCTATAGATTTACTATTTACGTTATTAAACCTATTTCTTATTGGAAAGGTCAACATTTTCTCTTTCACATATGAAATAGAAAAGCCATAGAGCTTTAATTTATTAGAATATCCAGCTAAATAAGATCACGACCGCATGGACTGGAAAAAAACGCTTTTAATCTGTTTTATCATTCTCATTGCTGGTTTAGCTCTTACTACTCTTATTTTTTCTACGGAGCCTACCGCAACCCAAACGGGCGCCACCCAGGAAACGGCGATGCTTGTGGATGTTACTTCTGTTCAACAGGGAAATTTTCGTCCCACAATCAAGGCCATGGGTACGGTAGAAGCGGCTCAGGATATCATGTTAAGTCCCCGTGTAAATGGCGAAGTTATTGAGCGCTCTCCTTCTTTTACCCCCGGCGGATATGTAGAAAAAGGAGAGGTGCTGCTTCAAATCGATTCAACTGATTACAGAAATACCTTGCAACAACGAAAAAGCGAGTTGCGTCAGGCCCAATCTGACCTAAACCTTGAAATGGGGCGTCAGGAAGCCGCCCAAAGTGAATACCGAATATTTGGTGACACTCTTACTGAGGAAAATGAGGCCCGTATTCTCCGGCAACCACAGCTTAATGCAGTTAAGGCAAGCGTGGAATCTGCCCAGGCTGCGGTAGATCAGGCAGAAGCAGAGTTGCAACGAACAACAATCAGAGCTCCTTTTGATGCTCATATCCTTAGTAGAAATGTAAATGTTGGCTCCCAGGTTGCTGCCGGGGAACAACTGGGCCGTTTGGTAGGCCTGGATGAATATTGGGTTGAAGCAACTGTTCCGGTTTCCGAACTTCGCTGGCTCAATTTTGCCGAAACCAGTGAGTCAGAAGGATCAGAGGTCAAGATAAGAAATCGTACAGCCTGGGAAGAAGGAGAATTCCGGGAGGGCCACCTGGATAAAATGATGGGAGCCCTGGCAGAACAAACCCGGCTGGCCCGCGTACTTATCTCGGTGCCTGACCCATTAGCTTATCATACTGAAAATGCTGATTTACCCAAGCTAATGATCGGTTCTTTTGTAGAAGCCACATTACAAGGCGAAGAACTGACAAATGTCATCCGGCTAAATAGAGATTTCATACGTACAGACGATACAGTCTGGATTATGGAGGATCAGCAGCTGCATATCAAAAATGTGGATATTGTATTCCGGGATGAACAGTACGCCTATATTGCCAACGGATTAAATAAACAGGATCAAGTGGTGACAACCAACCTCACAACTGTAGCAGAGGGAGCTCCTCTACGACTGGAAGCCACCGATTCTACCTCTTCCGAATAGATAGCTATGTCAGAATAGAAACAAAACATTTAGAAGCTCTAATTAAATGAGCAACGCTGAAAAAGATAACAATATCGAAAATGATCGTACCGGAGCCATTGCCTATATGGCTCGCAATCCCATCGCAGCCAATCTTTTGATGATTATTCTCTTGGCCGGTGGTATTTGGACGATGTTCAATATACAAAAAGAGGTTTTTCCCCAGTATCAACTGGACGTGGTAGAAGTAAGTGTTACCTATCCCGGTGCAGCGCCGGCCGAAGTTGAACAAGGAATATTAAGGCCGGTTGAAGAAGCAATCAGAGGCGTAGATGGAATCAAAGAGGTAACTTCCACCGCCAATGAAGGGTCGGGCGATGTTACGATTGAGCTGGTTGCCGGCACAGACCGTATGCAAACATTTCAGGATATAGATCAGGCCGTTAACCGAATCCGGACCTTTCCCGACGATATCGAAGAACCAGAAGTACGCCTGCAATCAAACCAGCAGGAAGTCATGACTATCGGTTTATATGGCGATACTGATATCTGGACGCTGCGAAAGTTGGCGGAAAATATGCGCGACCAGCTGTTAAACCACCCGGAGATTACCCAGGTTGAAATTGGCAATGTCCCAGATTACGTAACTCATGTAGAGATTCCCCGAAATAGGCTCCGGGAATATGGTCTCACTTTAGGTGGCGTTGCTGATCTGATTGCCCAGTCGAGTGAAGATGTACCTGCGGGTGCCGTAGAAACCAATGCCGGCGAAATCCTTTTACGGATGCAGGAACGCAAACAATGGGCCGAGGAATTCGGAAATATTGAAGTTCTTTCTTCTGATTCAGGAGGGGCGGTCCGACTAGCTGATTTCGCAGAAATTACCGACGGCTTCGAAGAGACGGGTTTTCACGGGGAATTTAATCAACAACCGACTGTTGATCTTCAGATTTATAGAATCGGCAACCAATCTCCTCTTGATATAGCCTCTGCTGTTCAGACAATTCTGGAGGAAGCAAAAAGTGGATTCCCCCCGGGCGTGCAATACCGTATTGACAGCAGTAGTGCCCAGGATTATGAGGATCGATTATCACTGCTCACCGAAAACGGAGTTATTGCCATTCTTATCGTCCTCATTATTCTTGCACTTTTCCTTGAGTATCGGCTGGCTTTCTGGGTCATGATGGGAATGACAATCTCTTTCGTGGGAGGAGTGCTCTTCCTGCCTATGATTGGGCTGAGTATTAATATGATTTCGATGTTCGGTTTTCTCGTTGTGCTTGGTATTGTAGTTGATGATGCGATTGTAGTTGGTGAAAATGTCTTTGAGTATCGGCAACAAGGTCTGAACTTCATTGAGGCCGCCATAAAAGGCGCCCGGGATATGAGCAAACCGGTAACATTTGCCATTCTGACCAATATCATTGCCTTTGTACCTCTTCTTTTCATCCCTGGTACTACCGGAAAATATTGGTGGCCGCTGCCCGCTGTCGTCATATTAGTCCTTGCCGTTTCTTTGGTGGAGGCTCTTTTTATTCTCCCGGCACACCTTGCTCATAGCTCTAAAGAAGAAAGCAAGTTTAAAATTGGCCAGCGGGTGCATCGCTGGCAACAAGCGTTTGCTCAGCGGTTCAATCATTTTATTGACACCTACTACCGTTCTTTTCTTGACCTCTGTCTTCGCTATCGATATATCACGCTCACCACTGCTATTGCACTGCTTATTGTTGTTGGAGGATATGGATACAGCGACCACATGGGAATGGTTATGATGCCTGAGGTTGCAGCCGATGAAATTGAGTCGGGAGTATCCCTTCCTGTAGGCACCACCCCTGACCAAGCCGCTAAGGTTGCCCGGGAAATTTCGGACGCCACCCATCGCATGTTTGACGAACACAACCTGCACCGCGTAGCCGACGGGATAAAAACCAACGTACGGGGTCAGAGTTTTATCGATGTCGAAATTGTAATGAAACCTCCCAACGAACGGGACAAGACAGCCCAAGAGGTCATAGAACTCTGGCGAGACGAAATCGGAAATATTGAAGGAGTAGACCAAATTACGTTTGAAGCTGAACGGGGACCTGCAGGCTACCTTCCGGATATCAGTGTAGATCTAAGTCATTCTAATATTGCCGTGCTGGAGGAAGCAAGCCAGTCGTTTTTAAATGAAGTCGAGTCTTACGATGCAACCCGCGATGTAAATGACAACTACAACCGCGGAAAAACACAGTTTGATTTTAAACTCCTTCCGGAAGGCCGAAAGCTCGGACTGACCCCATCCATGGTGGGGCAACAGATTCGTAATGCTTTTTATGGAGCGCTTGCTATGCGCCAGCTTCGGGGTACTAATGAAATTGAGGTGCGTGTCAAACTGCCAAGGGAACAGCGCAAAGATCTCTATCATCTCGAGGAACTCGTTATTCAAACTCCAACAGGTATGGAGGTCCCTTTACTTGATGTCGTGACCATTGAGGAGGGCGAAGCGTTTAGCAGCATTAACCGAAGGGATGGCCGAAGAGTAGTATCGGTCAGCATGGATGCGGAACCATCCAATGCCGTAGGGCGCGTGCTGGAATCCATACAAACGGAAACATTGCCTCAACTCAGAGAAGATTTTCCCGGAATTACCTGGAGCTTTGAGGGAAGCCAGGCTGAAATGCGCGAATCTACTCAAGCCTTATGGGGCAGTTTTGCATTGGCTATGATTGTGATTTATGCGCTTCTTGCCATTGCATTCAGTAGCTATATTCAACCTCTCATTGTAATGGGCGCTATTCCTTTTGGCATTGTCGGTGCCGTTATTGGTCATATCCTGCTGGGCTATGACCTCTCATTGGTCAGCCTGATGGGGGTTATTGCTCTTTCTGGAGTAGTATTGAATGATTCTCTGATTATGATCGATCTTGCCAATAAAAAAAGAAAGGAGCAATCCGCGTTTGACGCCATTCACGAAGCAGGACTACGGCGCTTCAGACCCATAGCCTTAACCACCTTAACCACTTTTGGCGGACTTACCCCTATCATTCTAGAAACATCCAGCCAGGCTTATCACCTGATTCCGATGGCTATATCCCTTGGCTTTGGTATTATCTTCGCCACATCTATCATTCTTGTAATCGTCCCCTGTCTCTACATGATACTGGAAGATATCATGTCGAAAGTTTCTACCACTTCCCCTACTACTTAGATTTATCTTTCTGATGGGCATCCTTATTCTGACGTGAAATCTCAAGGCGTAACTCCCGACGCTTTTGGGCCTGCTCATACCGTTCTTTCTCAAAATCTGTCTCGGGAATAATTTCCGGCACCGGCACGGTTTGTCCGTCAGCATCTACTGCTACAAATGTATAAAACGAGGTAGTACAGAGCTTCCGCTCTCCGGTACGCAAGTTTTCAGACCACGCTTCCATCGCTATCTCCATAGAAGAATTAAAGGTTCGTGTAACCTCTCCTTCAATAACGACCAACTCTCCCAGCTTAATGGCATTCTTGAACTCTATACTGTCAGCTGCCACTGTAACAACATTGCGATTGCAATGACGCTGGGCAGATATGGCTGAACACACATCCATCCACTGCATCAGACGTCCACCCATCAGGTTACCCAGTGGATTTGTATCGTTAGGCATCACCATCTCATTCATCCGTGCCCGGGAGGCAGAAACGGTCTTTTTAGAAGAATCAGTATCAACACGGGGTGTTTGTTCAAATCGATTGGTCATTATTTATATATGGATATATCAAAAATTAAAAGCTATGAGCTATGAATCGTTAAAATATCAATTATGGCGGTAAAGTTCTTCTCCAGGCGGGAAGAGTTGATGAACTGTATGCAACAACGTCTACCTTCGGTTCAAAAGCTTCCATAAAAAACATTAACGGAAATTATTTATCCCACAAAATACTTGTATATCTACACTTCATGTAATATTCACCTGATTCATATATTTTTAGCGATCATTTAAACTGCAAACAATTAGAAGCACTGTAACTATGGTTATTATTGTTGGAGCGGGTCCCATTGGACTGGCAACCGCCATTGAACTTAAACGAAGAGATATCTCGGCAAAAATTATTGAGCGCGGATGTCTGGTCAACAGTATTTATAATTATCCGAAGGACATGACTTTTTTCTCCACCTCCGAACGGCTGGAGATCGGCGGGGTGCCCTTTATCTCACACAATCCCAAGCCCACCCGGCGCGAAGCATTGGAATATTACCGCCGCGCCGCCGAAAGCTATGATCTCGATATCCACCTCTATGAAGAGGTAAAAGCGGTTGACGGAGAAGATCAGGAGTTTATCGTTCAAACCGACCAGGGAGAATACGATGCTTCTAAAGTTGTTGTAGCCACCGGATTCTATGATATTGCAAAGATGATGAACATCCCCGGTGAAGAGCTTGACAAGGTCAAGCACTATTACGATGAAGCCCATGCCTATGCCTGGCAGGATGTACTGGTCATCGGGGCTGGTAATTCGGCTGTGGATGTGGCGCTGGAAACCTACCGGGCCAATGCTAACGTTACGCTGGCCGTTCGTGACTCTCAAATCAAGGAAACCGTTAAATACTGGGTTAAACCGGACATTGAAAATCGTCTTAAAAACAATGAGATAACCGGCTATTTCAATACGGAAGTCAAAGAGATCAGACCCAAAGAGATTGTACTTGAAACGCCAGAAGGAACCAAAACTATTTCCAACGACTTTGTTTTAGCCATGACCGGTTATCAGCCCAACTTTGAAATGATGAAGACTTTTGGAATTGAGCTAACCAATAATGAAAAACGCATGCCAGTATATAATGAACAAACACTGGAGACCAATCGAAAAGGCATTTATGTAGCGGGAGTTGTTTGCGGCGGAATGGATACCAGCAGCTTGTTCATTGAAAACACGCGAGTTCATGCTGAACATATTGCCGGTGATATCGAAGATAAAACATCCGGCTAAACCGAATATATGCACAAAAAAAAGAGGGGGCAAGCAACCTGCATCACGCCGCTACGACCTCCTACCGCTGCTACCTTCCGGTCCTGACGGAGTTCAGAGGGAGCTGGCTGCGCAGGGCCTACCCCCGGATGTGGAGCTACGGGGACTTGAACCCCGGACCTCTTGCATGCCATGCAAGCGCTCTAGCCAACTGAGCTATAGCCCCATTAAGAGTTTGCAAATATAAGCTGTTTAAAGGACTAATGCTAATCTTTATCACCAGTTTTCCTTGCTTCCCGTACTGCCAAAATTTTTATATTTTTAAACAAAATATTTTTTGCCTTTAAAGTTTTACAACCTCATATTTATTGCCTGTTAATTACTATAAATTTTTACTGATACTATTATGAAAAGAGCTCTCAATATATTTTTAATTTCATTTATGCTTGTAGCCGGCTCTGCTGTTCAATACGGCTGTAGTACAAGTGAACAGACAACACAAAACGTCGATACCGATGGTGATGGATTGACTGACGTCCGGGAAAAATCTCTGGGAACTGATCCGGAAAATGCCGATACGGACGGTGACGGGCTGACCGATGGCGAAGAAGTCAATGAATATAATACCGATCCGCTGGTAGCCGACAGTGATGAAGACGGGCTTTCCGATGGAGAAGAAGTCAATTCCTACAATACGGATCCCAATAATGCAGACAGCGATGGAGACGGGTTGAGCGACGGTGAAGAAGTCAATGAGTACCGGACTGATCCCAACGCTACAGACAGTGATGGTGACGGGCTCAGTGACTACGATGAAATTCATGAACACAATACCGATCCCAACAACGCGGATACGGATGGCGATGGCTTTACGGACGCTCAGGAACTCGAGTTAGGAACTGATCCTAATAATCCAAAAGACCCACCCTATCTTCGTGAAGACGACCTTGGTGTTGTGAACTTTGATTTTGATCGCTCAAATATTGACCAGGCTGCTGCACGCATACTCCGAGATAATGTGAAGGCAATTATGAGTGCCGGTAAATTTCATATACGTATTGTAGGTTACACCGATCATGTAGGTGGTGACCAGTATAACCTTCGACTGAGTCAGCGGCGAGCTGAAGAAGTTGCCCGCTTTTACATCAAAAATGGAGTGGCAGAAAGCCGTCTTACCATACGCGGACTTGGAAAAGCACCGGTCCCCTGCATGGATCAGGATCCGGGTCAGGGATGCCGTAAAAACCGAAGGGTAGAGTCCATTCCCCAAAGTCCTTTTGACGTCAAGCCAGCGAACTGATTAATTTTAAGTGAAACATTTTAAAAGGCGATCCTTTTTCGGGATCGCCTTTTCTTTTTTTAAATATTATCTTCTGGAATCCAGTAATTAAGGTGATAATTATGTTCAACAGTCTGACATTAGCTGTTCCCGACAAAGGCTATTTAATATCGTTCCTATCCATTATCTTTTGCCTTATACTTACCTGCCCTTCATTTGCTCAGCCTGCTTCTGATACAACGACAACCGAATACCGGGAAGCTCCTGATTTCTCCTTGGAGCAAGCCGATGGAACCACCTTCAGGCTATCCGAATATGCAGGAAAAGTTATTGTCATCAATATTTGGGCCACATGGTGTGGACCCTGCCGTAAAGAGATCCCGGAATTTATGGAACTGCAAAAAGAAATGGAGGGTGAGGTACAGTTTGTAGGAGTTTCAGTAGATGAAGAAGGCTGGGAGGCTGTCCGTCCGTTTGAAGAAAAATTTGATATTAACTATCCCATCGTAGTAGACGACGGTTCTGTGTTCGACGGTTATGGACCTTTTCGGCTGATCCCGATGTCCTTTATCGTTAATAAAAAAGGCAATCTTGAATATGTAGCCCCCGGGAGGATTCCCAAATACAAGCTTAAGCCAATCCTCCAAGAGCTTATAAACCGTTAACTATTGTAATTAAACAAATCCTAAACCAACGGTTCCGTCTCGACAGGATTCCGACAATGTTGGATAAAATGAGAGAACTTTGTTCTAAAGGATGCTCTTTTCAACAAATATCTCTTCTCTCTGCCGCGCCCTACATGGCGCGATTAAAACACACAAAAGTTATGTTATATAACGCTCATGTTAACTAAGCGATTGCCTTCCTTCTATTTAACTATAAATCACTACCTCTCCTTATAGTTATTAAAGATTCCAACTTATGCTGGCCAAAGCCCAGCGCCCGGGCATTCGGGCTCCTAAAATATCCTGATATTCTGCATCAAAAAGATTATCAACCTGAATTCCAACCGTAAAATTTTCTGTAATCCGGTAACTAATCTTTGCATTCCACAAGCTGTAATCAGCACTTTTAAACGCGCTAATACTTTCCGCACTATCTGATTGGCGCTGCTTCCAAAGTCCCGTTATGGCCCCCTCAAAATTTCCCCGTCTAAGGGCCACAACACCATTCACTAAATGACGGGCGTAGTTTGATATATACTTAGAGGCTACATTTGGATCATTCAAGAAATCCGTAAAGGAATAGCCTACTGTACTGTTTAAAACCCAACTCTTTCCGAGCTTACTGCTTACAGACATTTCCGTCTCTATGCCGCCGGTTTGTACACTGTTGATATTTTCCGCATACAGATAGCTTGCGTCGGGCGTGAGGTTATCATTATTTCGAATCTCATTATAACTCCTCATTACATAGTCAATAAGCTTTGATGACTCCCGAAGAAATCCGGTAGCAGAGATCCGCATATTTTGAATGGGAAAAAGATCAATACCCGCTTCTCCTGACCACGAGCGCTCAGCCTTCAGCCAGGGATTGCCAACATTTCGCCCTTCGGTCAGTGGCCCTTCTAAATTTGTAGATATAAATCGCTCTGTAAAGCTTGGGGCACGCATGCTTCTCCCGCCGGAAGCCCGCAAAATCCATTGTTCCCGCTGATAAGACATGCTTAGCTGCGGCATTATTTCGGTACCATAACTTTCATCATGATCCAGCCGGAGGCTTCCGGAGAAAGTCAAAGGATTGGTCGGTTTCCACTGTAGCATTGAAAACCCGGCATAATGCCAATTATTATGATCTCCCCGGTCAGTACTCCTGATGAATCGATTGTCGAATTGAACGCCATACGTCCAATCCCATTGAGAAGATAACTGTCGATACTGATTCAACTGCAATGATCCAAGTGTTGTGGTATGCTCGTTTGCCGGAAAATCAGGATTAAAAACAAAACGATCGGTATTACGCTTAAATGACCCTTTTAGAGTAGTCAGGCTATTTTCTGATGTCCGCTGAAGACGCATTTGGTTCCACCAGGCCGTTACCCTTTCCGTAGCCTCATCAAGAGGACTAGCCGTATAAAAATATCGGGCGTTAAAATCCCGGTAATCATACCCGGTTCGAATGGCTAAATCCCAGTTTTCACTCAGTTTAAAACCTCCGGAAACCGAGGCATTTCCGATATTGAATCGATTCTTATAGTCATCTGTCAATTGCTGGCCCGGACTTTTGTGCCACATGCCGCCCCCACTTATACGATAGTCCTCATCCCGATGGAAAAAACCGGCACGACCTAATTTCAAATCGTTCTGTCCATAACCCGCTTTCAGATGGGCATCAGTGGTTTCCTCTCCACCTCGCTCACCAAATGTATGCGTAATAATATTGATCACTCCACCAACGGCATCGGCGCCATACTGGGCGGCTGCCGGACCGTGCAGTACCTCAATTCGTTTTATTTCTGCCGGTGCTACAGGAATATTTGCATTAAAGTGTGCGGTAAGAGGATCGTTGATTCGCATGCCGTCGATTAATACCAAAACCTGTGAAAAAGTACTGCCGCGAAGGCTAAAATCTGATTGAGTCCCAAATGCACCCCTTGACTGCACTTCTATACCTGAGACATAACGAAGAACTTCATCGGTCGTATGGGCGGGCATATCTTCAATCATTTCAGCCGGCACAATCGTTATATTTCGTCCCGATCCTGCTGCTGTCTGAGGCACCCTGCTTGAGGAAATTACCACCTCTTTTGAAACCACCAGCGTGTCGAGCGTTTCGGTCTCCTGTGCGGTCGCAGGCATTGCTAAAAAGAAAGAAAAGAGAAATAGCAATAAAGTGGACCAGTATTTCTTTTTAGTAATCGTTCCGTTTTGGAGGATAAAATCTTTAAGAAAAACCATGGAAAATAATGATTATAAATTTCAAGTCTGTAGAATAACGGATGATTTAATTCCGCATTAAGATATTGGAATTTATTCCTCTACAAAAGTCTGTTTTTGCCATCATTATTGTTTCCATTAAGAGAAAAGAGAACGTAAGACAGCTTCATTTGAAAAAGCTATCATAATTTAAAATTAATATTCCCTTCTCTTTATAGTTATCTTGTTTGTTGGCTTATATAAATAAACTCATTTGCAGATATTCTTCTATCTATGGAAGCCCCTAAACCATCGAATGAATTTGAGCGTCTTATAGAACTTGCAGAACTGGATCTGGATTACAGCAACCTCGAAGAAAATCTTGAAGATCTGACAGAACTGGCTACTCGAATTGTAGGTACCGAAGCATCGGAGGTAAATCTCATAGATAGTTATACTCAGTGGACCGTAGCAGGGGGTGAATCGGGCATGCAGCAAAAGCCTCGGGAACAATCCGTATGCCAATATACGATCTTAGATGAGGAGCCTCTCGAAATCAAAGATTTACGTGAAGATGAACGTTTCAAAGAGCAACCGTATGTAATTGAGGATCCCTTCCTGCGCTATTATTATGGTGTACCCCTTAAAACCTCTAACGGAGCCAATATAGGTAGTTTATGCGTACTCGATTCAGATCCCAAAGATCTTTCACCTGAAAAAAAGGAACTGCTGGAAATGATCAGCAAACAAGTGGTCAGGCGACTTGAAGCTATACAAAAGATTAAAGACCTGGAAAATAAAATAGGGGAACTCAACAAAACCAATAAGAAGGTAAGCCACGACATCCGGAATCCGATTTCCGGCATCATCGGTGTTGCTGAAATTATTGAAGATGAGGTTAAGAACGAGCAGATTGATGAAATCCTAGAACTCGTTGAGATGATTAAAAAAGGGGGACATAGTCTGCTGGAACTTGTTGAAGAAATTATGGAGAAAGAAGATGAGAAAGGTCAACTCGGGGAAAACAAATTCGACTGTGATGGCTTTTGCCAAAAACTAAAGGAATTATATCAGCCCCAGGCAAAATCAAAAGGGGTGAATTTAACTATTAAACCGTCAAAAAACACCGACAGCGTTTTTTTTTCTAAAAAAGAGCTTCTTCAAATCGTTGGAAATCTCATCAGTAACGCGATTAAATTCACTGAAGAGGACGATATCGTTGATGTGGAGATAAAGGTTGAAGAAACCAAGGAAGCACATAAAAAGAATAACCTGAATATCAAGGTAGAAGATACCGGTATCGGGATGCCGCCGGAAAAAGTAAAAGAAATTATGCAAGGAACGGCAACCTCTGAAGGAGGTACCGGGGGAGAAAAAGGATATGGTTTTGGACTATCGCTGGTTCATCATCTGGTCCAGAAAGCAAATGGACAGATGCAGGTAAACTCGGAAGAAGGTAAAGGGACAATATTTGTCGTTCAGCTTCCTGTGTAACCGACATAACCGGAAAAAAATAAAGCCAGCCTAACTGGAATCTGAAATTACACAAATATCATACTTCCTATTCCATTTTACCTGCACTATTTTTAATCAAGCGAATCTGGAACTGAATCATCTCCATATAGTTATCAATACTGATTCGTTCATCAATACCATGTACGCGAGGACGATCGTCGTGTGTAGCACGAATGGGCCGAAAACGATAGATATTAGAAGTTAAATTATGAAAGTGGCGCGAATCACTGGCAGCTACAAACAACGAGGGAGAAATCAGCGCCTGGTCAAATGACTCTTCAATGGTACGTTTCAGCATTTGATATGGGGCCGCATGCGTGTTGGATACCGGAGACGGATTACGGGCCCGCTCTAACACGCGAATATTGATATCCTCGTTATCAATACGATTACGAACATATCGCCTTACATCTTCAATAGTGTCGTTGGGATGCACCCTGAAATTAATAATCACACGTCCCTCGATTGGAAGCACATTCTCTTTGAATCCCGCTTCAAAAATCGTTTTGGCAGCAGTCGTACGCAGGGCGGCATTGGTAGCTATATTCCGGCTTAACTTGCGTTTTATCAGTCCCCTGAATAGCCAAGTATTATTAAAGGCCAGTCGCTGCGTAAAACTCATGTAGGGAATCAGCGGTTCTAGTGTTTCTAGAATAAGTCCGCTGTAATGGGCTTTCATTGGCCGGCGTTCAATACGATTAACGGCCCGGCTCAACGTCCCGATAACGGTAGACCGGGGAGGCATCGAAGAATGGCCGCCATCCTGACGGTAGGTAAGCTCAATGTTAACCGACCCTTTTTCGGCAACCCCGATCATAGCCAGCGGGACCTCCACTCCCTCAAGAATTTCTTCTGCTATAGGCAAGCCTTCATCCACCAGAAATTTCAGCTCTACTCCCTCCTCCTCCAAGTAGGCAGCTACTTGTTGTGCTCCTTGTACTCCGCCCACTTCTTCATCGTGGTGAAGCGCTATGTAAAACGTTCGCTCTGGCTGAAAATCGCGTTCCGATAAATATTCTACTGCTTCCAGGATGGACATTATACCGCTTTTGTCATCCAGTGCTCCCCGACCCCAAACAAAACCTTCCCTGATCTCTCCTCCAAATGGAGCATAACTCCAGAGTGAATCGGTATCTGCACTCGAAGGAACCACATCATAATGCCCCATCAACAGGGCCGGCTGAAGATTCGGATTACTCCCCTCCCACTTAAATAACAAGCTGAATTCCCCAATACGCTTGCGTTCTGTCTTTTGATGGAAATTCGGATAATTTTCCTCCAAAAAAGAAATGAACTCTTCATAAGGCTCAAAGTTAATTTCCGCCGTGTCTTCCAGGGAAACTGTTTGATGCTTTATTCCCCGGCTTAGCCGGTGGACTGCGTTTTCTTCATCAATTTCATATAAAGAAGTCGTTTGGTCTTGTTGTGGGTTTATTGATTGAGTGGGTCCACATGCAAATACCACCAAGCTAAACGCAATAAAAACACACTGGTGATACAGATTCATCGAATTCAACTTTGATCTATAGTTATTCAAAAGGAACTATATACTTTTCCTAAAATACCTGGTTCAAACGGGACAAACGGCCTAAAGAATTATCTGAGAATTAGTCTAGTATATAAGTTTTTATCTGGTTATTTAAAATCTACCTTTTCCAAGTACAAAACTTAATCAGTCGATTTATTAATATTGGACTAATCCCGGATTAATCCCGAGGGATAGGCTACTACACTTTCATGGCCGTCTTTGCCGATTGCAGAAACTCCAAACAGGTAGTTGTCAATAACGATGTTTTCGAGCGTAAATTCACTGACGTCACCCACATATCTCTGACTTTCCCAAAGTGGTTCCGAGGTTGGCCGCCAGTAAATTTTGTATCCCTTAATCAAATCACTATCCGGTTTTTCCCAGCGCAACGTGGTTGAGGGCTCTACCGCGCCACCAATCTCTACATTTTCGGGCTTGGGTGGTGCCTTCGCTAGCGAGGACATGACAACTGCATTCACGGCTGTTAATTTTTTTGCATAATTAAAATTGACGTGCTCGATAACATCACCATATTCGATCCCATCCTCGGTTCTAATATCCTGGTGCTGCTGAGTATAGTTTTCATGGGCTTCCATGATGCGAACGCCTGCAAAACCAGCTTCGTTAAACGGTCGATGGTGGCCACCCCGGCCAAAACGATCCAGACGATAAATCAGCATGGGATCCATCTGTGGCATATAAAGTTCGGTGGTTTCGTAAATATAGCGGGCCAGCTGACGAGATTTCCCATCATTCTCCCCCCCATAAAAGCGCTTCAGTTGTAGCTCGCGCTCAGTGGCATTTGCAGAATATGGCTCAGAAAAAATACGGAATTCCCGGTTATCGATGACTCCGTCAATGCCCTGTATATTTCCGATCATATCGTTATTAAGTACGCCAATGATCTCCCAGCCTTCTTCTTTGGCCATCCCCGCCATATGACGTCCGCCGTAGAGCCCCTGCTCTTCGCCCGACAGTCCGGCGAAAATTATAGTATTCTCAAACTCATAATCGGAGAGCACGCGCGCTGCTTCAATTGCGCCAGCCATTCCGGTAGCGTTGTCATTGGCTCCGGGAGCATCAATGGTATCATTCATCACATCGGAAGCGCGGCTGTCGATATCGCCACTCATAATCACATACCGATTGGGATGCGTGTTACCTTTCAATACAGCATAAACGTTAACCACCCAGGTATCTTCATTAATGCGGCTGTCCGGATCGGCTTCGACCAGGGTGCGCTGTTCATGAACCTCCAGGCAGCCTCCGCAAGCATCGCTAATTGCTTCGAACTCCTGCTTAATCCACCGACGTGCTGCACCGATGCCACGCGTTGAGGAGGTCGTATCCGACATCGTATGACGAGTACCAAAATTAGCCAGCGTTTTAATATCTGACTCCAATCGGTCGGCACTTACGGAATCAATGATCTCATACATTTGGGGATCAATAGTAAGATCTTGTGCTTCTGAAGTATGGACAAAAACAAAAAGCATCAGAAGAACCAGTAAAAAACGTTTCATAGGATGACCGAGTTATATTTAAAAGAAAACTTGTTTCAATAAATAAATTCTCACTTCCACAGGTACATGTTAATACGCCATAACTTAAGCATTAGGATTTATTATGCGTATTAAATTTATAAATACGGGAAATAGGAACCATCCCATCTATCTGAAATAAAGATAAATTGAATAGTATGGTATAGGTTTGAACCGAGGTCAACCGGGATAACCAGAAGAAGGTAATAATTAATTTGAATTGATAAATACCAGTCCGCTTCCTTACTCAGCAAAGCGGACTGGTATCTTCAAAGTTACAACACCTGTTTTTACTATTAAACCTTAGCTAGTAGGTATACTGAAGGGGTTCTGACCTTAATGAATCTGTCCGCGGATTTCTCCGGATGGAACTTGAGTGGTATGAACGTTGACATACGTATTTCCAGCTTTTATTTCCTCTATCAAGTCGTCTAATGTTTGACCTGCCAGTGATCCAACAAGGTTATCCGCCGTGATAGTCCCTTCTGCCAGTACGCCCTGGAATTGTCCTTCGATCAGTGCCGGCGGAGGCGAAGCGGGATAGAGCCAAACTACTACTCCGCCATTCTCTCCGGCCGGAGCATTGTGGATATGAGCCATCAGAACATTTTCAATGTTGGATACTATCAGCTTATAGCTAATAGAGCTGCCATCCTTACTCATCTTGAATGTTGCCTGTCCCTGGGCATTCGTTTCAACGGCAGGAACTTCGTTATTACCTTGAAGATGAGTGCGGAAATTCAGTTGATCATGATTAGCCGATGCATGGGCCTTCCCCTCTATCTGTTGCAGGTTGGCCGTTTGCTCAGGTCCTGAGCTAGGTGAATCAAGCGGCTGATCTGCACAAGCGTATCCAACAACAAATACTATCGCAAACAGTCCTATAAACCATCCTCTTTTTTTCTTCATAATATCCCTCTTATTTTTTAATTTAGGTTATAAAATGCACCCATCAACCTCCTAACCTCCTTCCCTTTTGGCATCATTTTGAATAGAGGTATTTACTTATTACTGATGCAAACTAACCTCCGGAAGTTACATGAGCACAGTCATTCATTAGCCTATACAGGGATTTGTACTGCAGGGTTGCCTCGGGAAATTATTTTTAGAGAAACTCTCTTTATTTATATCGGTTAAAAGACCTAGTTTATATTTACTGCGATGAGGGAGGGTGGGCGGAATGTTCAAACACTACGAACAGCTAGCCTCCGGGAGCTTTCACAAGATAATAGCATTTTCTATCCAACTTATAGCAGTACAATAAAGGGTATCTCTCATTTTTCCGAGTTAGCCAGACTTCTTATCCAAAGATCAAATGAAAAACTATACCACTATTCTACCTGCTGCGACAGAAATTCCACCAGCGATGTAAATTCCTCGTACGACAAGGCATTGGCGAGCCCGCTAGGCATCATAGAGGTCTCCAGCTCCCGGCGACTTTCAATATTGGATTTTTTAATAGTTGTGGACTGCCCGGCGATATCCCGAATCTCCAGTTCCTCCGCTGTTTCCCGAGTCACAAAACCAGTATAACTTTTATTGTCATCCGTACTAATTTGTACCGTTGCAAACCCCTGAGATATAGAAGCGTTGGGCTTCAAGATTGATTCAGCAATCTGCTGGCGATTCATGATACCACCAATCTGCCCCAGGAAAGGGCCTTTTTGTACTCCTTCCTGGCTAATCGTGTGGCACGCCTGGCATCCCTGTTGAATAAATAACTTCTTGCCCTGTTCAATATCGCCGTCGAGCTTCTCCAGAGCTAACATTACATCTTCAATTGATGCCTCGCCAACCTGACCTTCCTTATTCTTGATCTCTTCCAGATCTACCCGCGGCGCTTCTTCTTTGGGTGCATCGGCCTCGGTACCTCCAAATTGGTCTATCCCCAACCGATATTTACTGTTGATCTCGGCAAAAAGTTGTTTCTCATTTTCCGAACGTATTCGCCATTCCTTCACTAAAAAATCGCGAATCAATGGCGTCGATTGCCAATCCACGGCTTTATAATAGGGGCCATGGGTATCGGGACGTGTACTCCACCACCAAGACCCGTCATAAGGGGCTTCTTTGTGATAAATACGTGCCAGGTTATGTAATAGCTGGTTCTTAAAGCCCGGATCCTCACTATTGTTATATATCTCAATGAGTGTCTGTGGGACCACTGGCTCATGAACATATCGAAGTGCCCATAGGGCCAGCTCGTTTTGCTCCTGCTCGACTGCATTCAACAGTCCTTCGGTATCACCAATCTCTACCAAGGCTTTCACGGCCACATGGGGTGGAATAATATCAGAATTAGGGGTCGCATGTGGTCCTTCAGTTCCGGTCTCAGGAGCCTCAAAAGAGGACGGAATCTCTATATTTAACAGCTCATCAACGGCCTCTTCACGTCCGAGTCTGCCCAACCCCACAATAGCCGCTATCTTTACACGATCCGAAGAGCTTTCAAGAGCCGACAAAAAGGGCTCAATGGGCACCTCATCTACCAATGGCTTTCGGTCTGCCAGTGCCCTCAATGCAAATTCTTTCACTTCATCATTTCCCGTCAACTGTACCAAGTTATCGATACCCTCTTTGCCGGCAATCTGTGCATAGGTGAAAATTCCCGCCACGCGAACATCGGTGGAAAGCCCCTTATCTTTCGCTATTTGCCATACCGCCCCACTCGCTTCATCTTCCGGCCGCTGCAAAAGTTCATACTGAGCATTCAACCGTACTTTAGCACTACCGGACTTCAGGTGCTCGACCAGCTCCCTGATGGAGGCTTCCTGCAAGTTGGGAAATGGCTTGGGGTTCAACCCTTCCGGAACTGCACGCACGGTAAAACCTTTGGTGGAATCGCCCGAATAACCCGCCCCGTCCCACGCTGACAGGTACATAATTCCAGATCCATCAACATCCAGGTCGGTAATCTGAGGAAGTTCAATAAATTTTTCGGCCTCCTGTGTAAAGCTTCCCTGGTCGGCGCTCACGTGATGCATATACAGGTAACTGCGGCCCCAGTCAGCCATCATAGGAACGTGGTTGTATTTGGCCGGCCAACGGTCGTCATCCATATACAGCGCACCAGTCCCGGATCCTCCCCCCACATCAACTAAAGCAGGAATCGTCTCTTCCGTGAAATGCTTGAACAACATGGGATAGCCATACTCTCCACTCTGCACATGGTGCGCGAACCGAACGTTCCAACCGCCGCCGTCGTTCGTATTGCCCCGTGTAAAGATATTCATATAAGGGTCAATAGCTACATCATAGATATTGCGCAACCCATGGGTATACACTTCCATTTCGGTGCCGTCAGGGCGCACCCTCAGAACACCGCCTCCCAGCATGGTCAATTTAGTGCCATCACGATCGGTAGCCTCATGAAAACCGAAATCACCCACTGCAATATAGATCCAACCGTCAATTCCCATACGGATCCCATTCGTGGCATGATCGGTGCCCCGGCTGCGTAGGTAGTTAGGATTGCTGATATCTTCGATCAACGGCTGGGCAGGGCCGTCAGCGATCCCATCCTGATTCTTGTCTTCAAATACAACCAGGTCCATTCCCGAGGCCTTGCCGGTCTCCTCCGAAAAAATAGTATGCAGCACAAATACCCGATCCCCCATCGCAATAATACCGCGAGGGTTGTTCACCTTGGTGAATTCTGTATGCGTATCCATGATGCCATCCTGATTGCAGTCAACCAGCCGCTGAATGGATCCCTTGCCGGGGTCCTTGCCCAGCGAGCCTTGCATATCGACCCCGACGAAGACCTCACCGGTCGTTTTTACTGCCAAGGCAGCGGGACTTGGCGTTATCTCCGGACCTGAGAAGGCCATGATATCCAGGTCATTGGGCCATTCCATCTGTTTGGACAGTGAATCTGAAAGAGCAACGAGCGAAGTGTCAGCTGTTTGCTTTGGAGTACAGGAAAGAGAGGCATCTTGCTGACAGTTTTGTAAAAATATTACTGCAAATATTAGGAAAAGGATCCGGCGCATAATGATCGCTTAATGTTATTTATTAAAAAGATTGGGATAACAAGAAATACAATTAGTCATAACCAAACGTATTTTTTGAACTACTTTTATTTTCAAAAAGCTTCAAAATTTCGTACAAAGTATAAAGAATAGTTAATGAAAGAAAGCTCTTTTAACTTCGGACTAACAATCCTAACCCTTGGGATCAAATGACGGTATCGGTCGTCGAGTTTTTGAATATCGGAGCCTTATTATCGGCTGCTGAATTTAACGCTCAGCAACTTTTTCTGCCTATTTAATAAGAGACTTCCAATAACGGATTCTACTGGTTTTTACCGTCATTTTCTCTCTGAAATTCTATTGTATTTACTATCTCAGCTCCCCACCATGCCCAGTTTTTTCCTGCTATAAGCCAAAACACACCAACGGTTGAGAAATTTTGAGCCATTTTTGCCTGCTCTTTCGTATATCTGTGTAGGATAAGGGGTTAGTTATCTCATTCATCTTGAAATTAAAATCCGGATTAAACACAGATACTATGAATTTGTTCACATACAGAGAAACCAATTCTCCAAACCTAATTCGCCGCCTTTCACTAATGCTGCTATTAGCCTTATTGATCTTTGGTTTAGGTCTCATGGGCTGTGAAGGTCCGCAGGGCCCCATGGGAGAGCAAGGACAGCAGGGTCCACAAGGTCCTGTTGGCCCCGCCGGGGATGACGGCAGCGAAATGTATTCTGACAAAGGAGCTCCTGATGAAAATATTGGAGATATCGGTGACTACTACCTTAACTCTAACACCGGCGAGCTGTACGGTCCCAAAGACTCCGACGGCTGGGGCAATCCAGCTATTGTTCTTATGGGTGAAGACGGCCGAGACGGTGCTGATGGACAGGATGGTAACGACGGCAGCCAGATTCATTCAGGAACAGGAGCCCCTTCAACAGATATGGGAGTCATCGGAGATTTTTATTTTGATAAGAATACCGGCGACTTCTATGGTCCAAAAGCAGAGAACGGCTGGGGAAATCCCACTAATTTAATGGGTGAAGATGGCCACGACGGGGCTGACGGACAGGATGGTGAAGATGGCAAAGACGGTAGCGTAATTCATGCGGGCAACGGCGCTCCTTCAGCTGATGTCGGGGCTACCGGAGACTTCTATTTTGATAATACCAATGGCGACTTCTACGGGCCCAAAACCGATAGTGGCTGGGGCAGTCCCACCAACCTGATGGGCGCAGACGGCCAAGATGGGGAAGATGGCAGCCAGATCTATTCAGGCAGCGGCGCTCCGAGCAGTTCCCTCGGAACCACAGGCGATTATTATCTGGATAAAGCTAACTATGAGTTGTACGGTCCTAAAACGGATAGCGGCTGGGGATCTCCTATTAACATCAAAGGGGCTGACGGCAATGCAAACGTAACGCGATATATCCACCCCGAGCATGATTTTTCGGTTGATTCTGACCTTAGCATTAGTATGCAAGTTAATAATCCAGAGGAAAGTGCTTGGATAGTGTATTTAAAATACGTTGATCCTAATGATATTGACATTTACTATCATCTGCCGGGATGGGGCTACGGTGGAGCTAGTCAATACAGTACATTTCATTATTTTAGCATAAGCATTAGAATCCGTTTACAAAGCGGAACTGGAGAAAAATACGATAACATCGAAATCGTTCGCATTGAAGCCAATGACACCGTGAACAATCCCAAACAGAAAGGAGATAATATCATTCCTGAGCATCTGGATATCTCGGATTATAATGAAGTGGCCGAATATTACGGTTTTAACAATAAGTAGATAAATAGTATAAATGTCGGGACCGATAAATTGTATCCCGATTGATTATTTCTTTAGACTGTGAGCAATCCGGGTCTGTAATTGAGATAAAATGGGCTTTGCCAGAATGCAAAGCCCATTTTTTATAACGATACTCATCTTATTAAACTTTACAGCGGGATATAACTATTAGAACTCCCCGTAGTGAAACTTACTTATCTATTTCGGTTTGTTTATCAATAAAGGAGAAAGCCCATAATTTGTGGATGGGTATTTAGGAGTCGATATGAGCGGGCTCCTCTATATTCTTCAGAATTAGAACAGAACCGGCAACGGCAATGAGGTTGAACAGCGGGATAATTACGATTGCCGGCATGATACTCTGTCCCAGCATGCCCATTACTCCCTTCTCTTAAGAAGTGGATTTAATACAATGTTAGTTAGTATTATTATATCCACTGTTACCCTTCTACTGCACATTGCATATCGGATATGAACCATAGCAAGAAAGTAGAGCTAGCATATACTTATTAGACTATACAGGGATTTATGCTAAAAGGTTGCCTCAGAATGTCGATATATTTCTCCTATTGTTATTATCGATCAAAACAAAAAGCTCAAGGTACCCTAATACTGCCTTAAAAAAAGAAGAAGCTAAATTCAGGCAGCCGCATCCATCTCTGGATTTCTTACGTTCTTACGTTTTAGTTGTACAGATGACTTCTTACGCCGTCCCCACCATATGATAAAACCGGTCACTGGCAGACTACCCACAATTAGACTGCTTAAGAACACAATAATTTTGCCAGCGATACCCCCAATAGCACCAACATGAATATCGTAATTCATGCGCTGTATATTATCAGCAATTGAGGCCTGCTCCAGTTTGCCATAGATATGATCCGGCTCAATCTCTTCCAGAGTCCTTGCATCAAAGTAGCGAAAATCGGAATCCCAGTAAGTGCCCTCCGAAAACTTCACATAGGCATAAATCGTATGGTCCTCTGTCGGCGGATAGTGCATTTCCACACTTGGTGCCTGCGGATATTCCTGCATCATTTGCTGCCAGATCACATCAATGGGCTTGCCAGATTGAATCCTTTCTTCTTGATCACTGACGTTCTGAGGCAAGGAAAACTGAGTCTGCTTTTCCCCTCCTGTCAATGTATGAACCCCTTCAGAAAACCAGTTGAAAGCGATACTAAGTCCAGTGATAGCAACAACCAGGGCAATGAGAGAAGCATAAAATCCCAGGATGTTATGTAAGTCATAATTTTTTCGTTTCCACCGTGTTCGGTCAGACCAAGAGAAACGTACTTTTTTTCGGGCAACTTTTTTATTGCGCGGCCACCAGAGAATGAGTCCTGTAACAAGGATCACTAAAAATATGAGCGTGCTGTACCCAATGAGTTGCCGACCAAATTCTCCCATCCAAAGATGAATGTGTCCCTCCAGAATAAAGTGAAAGAAACCTGATTCCAGATCTACAACTTTAATTAAACCCCCGGTAAAAGGATTCAAGTAGGCCTTTTGATAAAATTCAGGTTCAGCTTCGTAGTAAACGACTTCAAGGGCTTCATTTTTATCTCCATAGATTACGCTGTGTACATGACGGCCGGGTAGCACTTCGCCCGCGATTTCATGGGCCTCGGAGGGTGGAATAAAAGATGCTTCCCGGGCTTGCACATATTGGTAATCATCATACAGCGACTTAATTTCCTCCTGAAAACAATACAGGCATCCCGTAAGAGCCACAATAAACACCACCAGCCCAGTCGGCAGACCGAGCCAGAGGTGAATCTTACCAGCTATTTTCTTAAAAGGTCGTTTACCTAAGCTGAACATGAATTACTAGTTAAGGTCGTAAATACCTTTCAATTTGTTACCCAGAATCTCCGCTCCCTTTGTAGCCGTAGCATTTTCTACATCAACCTTATAAACATGTGCACTTTCGGAAGTGGTAACACTCATATACACCATTCCGTCATTCACGTACCAGGGACTTCCATAAAAACCACCGTGGAGAGGCATATTACTTACTTCCGTAGATGTTTTATTTTCAAGATCCAGCACTACCAATTTGTGGATTTCATTGCCTGCTGAAAATGAGCCCCAAAGCTGGGAATCATCCGTGACAATGTTGGCCACTGCCTTACCGTTACCTACATATTCAATGAAGTTAATCTTACCACCGGCTTCTTCTTCCACATCAAAAAAGTAGCTGTCATTGAACTCGGTTTCTCCGTTATTGATGCGCAGAATTCCAGAGGATTTTGACTGGGTCGTAAAACCGTTTGCCAAAGAAGCAGAGGAATAGGCATACAGGTTATCATTCTCATCAGCAATCATGCCGTTAAAAAGACCATATACTCCAATCGGACCCATACGGGTATCCGTAATGTATTTTTCAAACTCAAGCTCGGGATAGGAATACATGGCTACATATGCCGTATCGGTCTGCGGAGTAGAGAAATCTCCACGCGCATGTATTTTATAAAAAGGGACAAACAACTTTCCCCCACGGACTTCCAGATCTGTTGGCCAAGCGACCAGCGAGTCCTCTTTACTTTCCCAGATACGCAAATTCTCTTTCCCCTGAATAGAAACCGAATTGATATCGATTTTGTGCAGAACTCGATCCGCAAAATCAATACGGGGTACTTCCATGGCGAGTGCCGTATTGTCATCGGCCTTTCCAAATAAGTCAAGGGTATTTTCAAAAACAAAACGGCCTTTTTCAGTAATATTTCCCTCGTCATCGAGTTCATAAGCAATAGCGTTGTTGTCATCAAAATATCCAACGCTAAAGAGTGTGTTATTTTGTTCGTACATATAACGCCATCCGGTTTGCTCTATACCTATTCCTTCGGCAGAGAGGGATCCGCTCATCAGATCTTCGGTATTGAAGATATAGTCGGTCGATTCATTTTCTGAGCCCTGTGCTGTAAAAGCTACAGTATAATTTGTTGGTTGCTGTTGCTCTTCTTCATTCTCTGAGCCGGCAATATCACTGCAGGCAGTTCCCAAAGCAGCAAATAAGCTCAGCGCTAAAATTAAATTTCTGTTTAACTTCATCGTATTTAATTAGAGTTTTTGGATTATTAGTTAAAGAGGTATCGAAATTTTACTTGAAATGCCCGTCCGGGTTTTTGCAGCCTAAAATGGTCATAAGCCTTCGCATCTGTAATATTGGAGAATTCCAGATTGATATTATACCGGCCGTTCTCCAGGGAATATCCCAGCTGAAGATCCTGCACATATTGACGCGGAATAACATGCTTGCTGTCATCTGAGCCCAGGCTTGGCCATTTCAGATAATATTCTTCTACAAAGTTGCCTCTCCATGTCAAAGACAGTTTATCATCGGGGACAAAGAGTGCATCAAACTTAAGCCCTGCGCCCTGACTGCTCATCAGGTAGGGAATGTTGGGAATGCGATCACGGTAAACATGGCTGGTTCGTCCGTCCTCATATTTTGAGTTGTTTAAGATATTCTGGTAGGTGATGTTCATATCACCAAAAAACAAGCGCTTATATTCATAGCGGACACCCGCCTCAATGCCTGAGCTAATAACCTTACGCTGGTTTATATACTGACTGGTAAGGCCGGTTGCTTCTATACGGATCAAGTTTTCGGCATCCCGCAAAAAATAGTTGGTTTCTGCCATCAGCCGGTGATTGCCCATGAGTCGGTCGAATTGTATACCAAGATTAAAATTGTTGCTGTTCTCGGGAGACAGCTGGGGATTGGATAACAGCAGCAGTCCATCTCCAAATACTTCATATCCATCTGGGAAACGGTACGTCTTTTCAAAAGAAGATTTCACCTGTAACCCTTCAAAAGGATGGTAGGTAGTGGCAACTCCATAACCCGGCTTAAAAATATTGCTGTTAATTTCAGATCGTTCACCGTCCCAGTCAACGTCGATAACGCTTGAGTTAAAGAAATACAGTTTTGAAAAAACAGTAGTATTCCAGACATCGTCAAACAGGCTGAGCTTATAGCTCCCGGAAAGCACTTTCTTGTTTAGCGTATTCGGATCTGCAAAAGCCACAGGATTTGTACTGACTGGATCATGTCCCTCGCGGTTGATGTAACTCTGGGTATAATTTAACACCGCCTCGTGCGTATCATTTAACTGGTACCTCAAATTGAGATTATTCTGGAAAGCCTCATCATTGTACTCAAACAGTGTTTGATCCCAGCTGGACTCTGCGATATTTTGATTGTTCTTACGGTCAAACTCACCGAGCCAATTGTACGAAACGGCACTAGTATCAACAACACCCGAGTTCCCGTTCAAATAGGAAGCAAAAACCTTGATACTCAGATTTTGCAGATTTTTACGGTAGGTCAGGGAACCGAGCTTCGTATTGCTTGTAGTATGGACGCGGCCAAAGACCCGATCCATGCTCACTCCGTGCTGCACCTCGTCATAATTGTCAGCCAGTGACAAGCCGACCATAATTTCGTCGGCAAAGCTTAATCCACGGAATCCCGTTTCCACTTTAATCATCCGCGATTCATAGGCATCATGAAATCGCTCGACCTCCTGCTCCTCGCCATAGGTTCCCGTCTCCGGATCAGGGATGCGCACATCGATGGTATAATTGTTATCAGAATAGTTGTAAAAGCCGTTGGTTTTCAGGACGAAACCAGAAGAAGGATGTACATACTGGCCATCGAGCGCCAGTTTGTGAGTATTAAACGAACCCACCGTATACGAAGCATCAATATAATGTTGCGGCGACTGCTCCGTCACTAGGTTAACCGCCCCGCCAAGAGCATCTCCGCCCAAGTATACCGGGACGACTCCCTTATATACTTCCACCCGCTCAATCAGATTCACCGGTATGTTATTGATGCCAAACGTACTTCCATAATTTTCTATCGGCATCCCATCAATAAAGAAACGTACCTGCCGGCCGGAAAGACCATTGAGCGACAAATTGAATTTCGAACCGAGTCCACCCTCCTTTCGAATATGTATACCCGGATTGGTTTGCAAGACTTCGTCAACATTGTAACTCGTATTCTCAAGGCTTTTGGTACTAATCGAAGCAATGCTGAAAGCCTCTTCCCGCTTAATTTTAGTCTGCGACTTCCCCTGAACCATCACTTCATCCATGATCAGGGTATTTTCATGCAGCGTTATTTGGATACTTCTTTTTTCTCCTTCCCTTAGAACGACTTTTCGATCCTGGGAAATATATCCTATGGCTGAAATAGTCAGTGTATATTCACCTGGAGTCAATCCATCCAGTTCAAAATAACCTTCCTGATTCGTAGCATCGCCTTTGTTTATGCTTTTTATTTGAACCGTAATGCCAACCAGCGGTTCGCCTTCAATATCCTGTACATGCCCTGTTATCTTCCCCTCTTTACTCTGGGCAAAGAGTCCACTCATCCCGACAAGTACAATAATGAGCGATAATAGAGAGACTTTCTTTTCGAATGACACGAAACTTGCTTATATTTGTTTAGATCAGTTCTTAATAATGGTCAGAATATACCTTCTCTACTACAAAAGCTCAACATTTATTTAGATTAATTATAAATAGATATTTTGACTAGATAATCCCACCCAGAAGTGCTTCAAGAGAAAACGCATCTCTTCTAAGAATAAGACAAGATTAGCACGGACATCCCTGCTGACAGATTCATATACATTTGTTTAATGCTGGCGACACTATTCATCAAAAGGCTTCGTTCTTAGAGTTTATCAATGCCTCCTTCCTGATATTTAAATAGCAATTCACATATGACAGAAATAAAAAAAGGGCACTCAAAAAGTGCCCCTCCAACTTAACCGATAAGTAATCCTAAATATTTTCCGAACATCCTATTCCGTTTTGGGGATTCCTGAGCCAAATGCTAGAGGTGCGAAATTGGAATGCATCAATTTCCATCCGTTATCCAGCGTCCATACCTCACTTGCACGGGTTTTATAAGCTACTGGTGTATCACTTCCACTTACAGTATATTCTCCGTCGTTGTTAAAGGTTGTAACCGCAACCCTCATATCCGGACTGAAATAAACTTTTAAGTCGCTCACATCCCAGCGATTCCATACTATACCTAGATCTTCCTCTTCAAGTGTTTCATAGAATACGCATGGTTCCATATCAGAATTACAGGCAATCATTCCTACATCCTCTGAATAAAACTGTGCCAGATTTTCAATATCATTTTCCATCTGGAATGCTATTCTTTTTTTGGTCATAGTTTTCAGGCTATCTGTCAGATCCACCTTATTACTCTGACGTAAATATATACCTGCATTTACACCATAACCCGATCCACCCATTGCGGCATAATCCAGCGCCATAACCTGATGCTTAAAGGCAGACTCATAATCTCCCATCAACGCATAGTGCTCGGCCATCGAATCATGAGCATTGGGGCCATCATGGGTGAGAAAAACCTTTTTAACAGTTTCAAGAGCTTTCTCCATGTCCGGCTCTCCATATTCTCCCTGTGCGTAATAATATGACATCGTATTATAAGCTGAAGATGCATATTCGGGAAACTCCTGCACATACTTGGTTAATCTATCACCATCTTCAGCACTTAAGCTTGCCAATAAAGAAAAAAGCGGAACCTTTGGATACGCTTCAGCCATTTCTATTCGAATCTCTGACTCTTCTTCATCCGGAGCTGCCAGTATCTTATGCCAGGCTTTTTCCTGCTCGGTAAAATTTTGTGTATCAAGATCTTTCACCTGTTGATCACGCGACCCATATTGTCCTCCCAACGCAGCATTGACCTTAACCAACTTGGCCGCACCGCATTTTTCATCAATCATAAGAGCAGCATTGGCCATGCCCACTGCTACAGATGATTCAAGATTTACAAGATGAGCAATTGCTTTGTCTGTGATTTTGTTCGATTGCTCATTACATGACGTTTCGGTCAGCCACTGTGCATTAACCCCCATTGCGATTAGACATAGTCCAATCGTTAAGTAATATTTTTTCATTTTTACCCTCCCATTTATTTTAAGATATGGTGGAATACCACCTGATAAATGACGCTACGAAATAAATACTTATGATTCTAATTAATTTATCCTAAGCATTGGTTTACCCTTCAGGAGATAGAAAATGTGCGGGTATATATTTCAATACCATTTGCAAAATCAATATGGCTCCGATTAACCTGCAGACCTAACAGATGGGAACCGTTTGTTGAGGAATATTAATTGTGTCTGCAACTAGTTTTCCGGGGAATCCAAAAACCTCAGATCCATTCATCCTCCGTGTTATGTCCGAGACATGAAACCATCCCGGGCAATCTTTTGCATGACTTACCGACCCTTCCAGACTAGTCTCCGAGACATTATGGATTTTCTTTACTGATTTGTGAATGGATTTCATTCACCTTTTTGAGACCTGCTGATCCGTACCAGGGATGCAGTTCCATTTCCAATCGGCCGGCTTGAATGGCCGGATCGGTTTCTGTCAACTCCCTCGCTTCTTCGACTGAAGAAACATCAAAGATATAAATCCCTCGTAATTCTCCATCCCCCAAAAATGGGCCAGCCACAATTAATTTACCTTCGGTGGCTAATCTCCGGATATTGCTCATATGACCTTCCTGGAGTTTTTGGGCTGTTTCTTCATCATGCTCTCGGTTTGGGCCCGATTTTAATAAGGCCACAACATATCTGCGCATCCCATATTCATCTGCCCCCAATTCAGCAGCTAGTTCTTGATCATAGCTCAACTCTTCGGATATATTATTTCCATCCTGACTTGCTTCATTTGTACATCCTAAAGCAACTATAGACAATAAAAGTAAAACTGTAACTGATTTTAAAAATTTCATGCCAACCAATTTTGTTCAAAAGAATATTTACTATTCAATCTAAATACTTCCGGCATTCAAAAACAAGAGAAGTATTCCCATTTAACATTTAATAAGGTTAAAAAAGGCCCACAGGTCGACCAGCCTAGCAAATAACCGGTGCATTAAACTGACTGGTGAGGTACACAGAAAAGGTATAGGCATTGAACGTTAAATAATAGTGGGCGAATAGTCTTCCAAAACATTGATTAAAGAATCAACAAGCGTCGGAGAAAAATTATCTTCATGGTTAATAATGTGATGAGTAGCTAAGACAAGTACTTTAGTTTTTTTAATGTTGTCTCCATTGGTGGATAATTCGTCAGAGGATTGGGCAAAAACGGAACTAGAAATTGCAACAACAGAAATAAGAAAGAAGGTGAAAAATATGCGCTTCATAATTTAAATGCTCTTTTTCATAAGACCTTTTCCTAATGTTAAAGTATTTAAAACAATACGACCTTATTCTAATTTTCCTAAATTATTTTTGTATGATAATAAATATTATTTAATTATTAATATGAATAAACAACTTTATGATAAAGAAAGCACTTTCCATACATATTAATAGCCTTACAAATTCCAGCTTGCCGATATTAGTATTACGACTAGTCGCAGGATTTGCTATTTTTTTTAATCACGGTCTCGGGAAGCTTGGGAATGTTTTTTCGGGTAACTTTCAATTTGGAGATCCAATCGGGCTCGGTCCAACATTGTCACTGATCCTTGTAGCCTTTGCAGAAGGAATATGTGGTATTTTGGTTATGCTGGGTCTGGGTACAAGGCTGGCTTCCGCTGTCCTGGTTATTAATTTTATCGTTATAGTCTTTGTTGCCCACGCAGGGGATCCGTTTGGAGACATAGAGGATGCAGTACTCTTTCTAACCATTTTTATTACTCTTACTCTCCTTGGTGGAGGCAAGTACTCACTTGATAAAATATTATTCCCAAATCATAGATGAGAGTTACGAGATAAAATTATCTTTGGCCGTGTTCAAATGATAAGTGCAACAGCGCGGTGTTTTAATGATTATTGAATAGGATTAAGATAGTCAAATTTTTGTATAGGCCGAAAGTTGAGATACCCTTCCACTGTTTTTATTTGCTCCTCAGGGATCTTGCGCAGGTCGGTCCTTTTCGGAAAGAATCGCCGAATAACTCAAATACGATTCTCGACAGTTCCCTTATCCTGCTAAGTGTAGGGGCGGGTAAAGTAGGTATCGGACATAAATGCCAGACTTCCGTCATCTCTTTGGATTGATCTGCCTCACCAACGAGAGCTGCCATCATCTTGGGTCCATCTGTTTACATATTGTCTTTAGATAGTATGTTTACATAACTACGGCATGTTATATTCGCTTTTTTAAAATTTTTTGTAAGGATTGGGCTCCAAAAAAATCTTACCTATAACGTTGGCGCCGTGATAGGCCCGGTAAGTATTACCCCATCAAGAGGATACCCCTTGCCTGCTCACCGATAATACCGCCAGTCCATAAAACAAAATATTCAGGGATGGGTATGCCCGGGCTCCGCTATATTTTTCAGAATCAGGACAGACCCAACAATAGCGATTATACTAACCAGCGGGATAATTACGATTGCCGGCATGATACTCTGCCCCAGCATCCCCATAGCGATTATCTTCGCCGTCAAAGCCGCCATCATTATGGAGAGAAATATATAATAGACCGGGGCAAGTAGGTATCCGAATGGCCTCTTTTGCATGAATAATAGTCCCGCTACAAAGGAGAGTGGCAGGAGCAAGCCGAGGTCCAGTCCCTGTACAATCAGCGTGGTATAGTGCTCAACCTGGACCGGTATGACCGAACCATCCAGCAGTGGAGGAACGACCACTCCCAGCCACATCATTCCGATGGCCATGCTGTTGAAAATAAGGAAACCTCCCAACCATTTAACCGGGGTCGAGGCCCTAAAACGTTCAGAAAGACTACTCAAATCAATAGAAAGCAGTGTCTGAACAAAAGCAAAGAAGGAGATTCCAAGCAGGGCCGTATATATGAGAAACAGGATATTATACATGCCCATCACCAAGTAAAATAGGTACGTCACTAAAAAATAACCCAAGGTCCCAGCCAAGAGAAACCGTCCCCTCACTGAATTTTTTCTAGCCCATAGAAGAGATATCAACAGTAGGGGAACTGCTACAAATAATGTAATATAATCCTGGGCGATGCCCTGTGGCGCCACATCAACCGACATATGCTTGTAGATTCCTTCCCCATACACGGTGACTACCTCTCCGCGGACACTCTCTATCTCGTAGGTCCCCGGTCCACCCGAAGAAAAAGCACCCGTTGATGCGGCAATAATGGCCAGCACCATGATAACCGCCGACAGGATCGTTACTGATTTTTTGTACCTCATAATAGATACCTCCCGTTGTTAAATTAATTTATCAGCTCTCCTTTAATAAGATATCCCAATGGATTTCCACTTCCATTCTATTTTTAAAGATGAAATAACCGTGCCAATCCTTATCCGTAATTCATACTCCGCTAAAAATATCCCTGCATTGAGAATATCACGTATTCTTTCACAAATAGGGATGAGCCGGAACCGAAACAAAGACTGTATCCATTCCACTTCTACTGCAATCCTGCATCATCCGCTCGCTGATATTTGCAGCGATGCAGTATTCCCATTACGATCCGGAAAGATCTCATCAAGAATAGTGGCAATACCGGTCATTGAAAGGCTATTTCAAAAATCCCTTACCCTCCTTCCTTTTTGGGTACAAAAATTGCATCCTTAATATATCTTGAGGGTGTCTCACAGAAAAATTTGACCCACAATAGAAGCTTTAATATTTCAGGTGTATGAAACGGCTTTACTATTTCCTTTTTATCATAGCTACTACAGCAGCTTGTGGCAGCGTAAGCAATCCCGAGGTGGCGGTGAACCAACTTCAGAGTCAATCCGGGATATCGGAGGTGCAGACTGATCGTATCTTCCATACCCTCCGTTTTTATCCCAACCAGACCCAGCTTTCGATTGCGTTTATTGATGATACCTCCGCCGTATTCTATGGCGCCGTTCGTGCTGCCGATACCTTACGGATTACCGATAATAAAGACCTTGTTTTTGAAATCGGCTCCCTATCGAAAGTATTTACCGCTGCGCTGCTTGCGGATCTGGCGTATCAAAATAAGCTGGCGCTCGACCAGCCCATAAAGGAGCAGCTGGACTTTCCTCTCAATGTCAATGACAGTCTCCGGATTACCTTCAAGCACCTGGCGAACCACACCTCTGGCCTGCCCCGTCTCCCATCCGGGTTTATCTGGGAATCGATGTGGCACATGGATAATCCTTATAAAGATTATGACGAGGAAAAACTCCGTGATTATATGCGCAATGAAATGGAGCTGGATCATGTTCCGGGCACCCACTTTCAGTATTCCAATATCGGAGCCGGCATCCTTGGGTATGTGTTAACCCATGTTGAAGATCAATCCTACGAAAAAATGCTGCAACAGAGGATATTTCAGCCGTTGGATATGCCTCAGACAACAACACAGCGAACATTGGTTGCGGAGAAACTCGTACCCGGATTAACCAAGCGTGGAAATATCGCGACCAACTGGGACCTCGGAGCAATACCCGGGGCGGGAGCCCTTCTCTCTACGGCCGTGGATATGGCCCGGTTTGGATCAGCCAATTTTGATACCAGTAATAAGGTATTGAACCTACAGCAGCAGAAAACTTTCGGTATAGACGAAAAGATGGATATCGCCCTGGGCTGGTTTATCCTGAAACAGGATTCCACCACACGCTGGCACTGGCACAACGGGGGCACCGGTGGCTATCGCTCCTCCATGGCACTCGATCTGGACCGCAAAAAAGGAGTGGTCGTCTTGTCTAATATCTCGGCGGGACACAGCCACGCGGCCCATATTGATTCACTGAGCTTCACCCTGCTCCGAAGTATGGAGCCTGTCCAACAACCACTTAACTAAATTCACCATCATGCTGCGCATACTTATTCCTCTTATCACGGTAATCCATGGACTTATTCACCTGATGGGCTTCCTGAAGGCTTTTCAGCTGGCAGAAATTGAACAGCTCAATCTCCCGATATCCAAAGTATCCGGGATCTTCTGGCTGGTGGCCTGCCTGCTAATGCAGGCTACCGCCGGAGGCTATCTCCTTAAGATCGATGGGTGGTGGATACTGGGGATGATCGCCCTTGTCATTTCCCAGGTACTTATCTTCTTATACTGGCCCGATGCCAAATTTGGAACGATCGCCAATATCATCATTGGCATTGCCATATGGATGAACTTTAGGTAAAATAATTGCGCCATACCGGACTGATGGAATCCATCAAAAAAGGGCGAAAGGTGGCGTTGCAGGTGAACCCCGATCGACTGGAGGAGCTCAAAAACCTTTTCGACGTGCCCATCGACCAAACCACCCGGGAGTGGATGGAGAAGGAGGGTTAATGAAAACAGAATGGAGTTTAAATTATAATTGCTCTCTCTTTGGGCTCCATTAACTTATATACTTAAAGTACCCCCACCCGGACTTTATCTCTATTCTTTTTCATTCATGTATTAGGCGTAAATAGTACTATATATGCTTTAAATAGCATATATGTGTGTCTTATTCATCGTTTAAATGTTGGTAAATTCAAAAAATGTTGTACCTTTGTTGTACCATTATAATTTAGGTACAACAATATGGCAACAACTTATCACTTTTATTTACGCAAAGATAAAAAGAGAGAGAACGGAGAGTGTCCTATTTATTTAAGGATAACTCAAAACCGTAAATCCCGGTATGTTAGCACTGGTGTTTATGTTAAGCCCAGGTTTTGGAATCCAGAAAAAGAAGAGGTTAGAAAGAGTCACAGAAATTCTAAGAGTTTAAACAGTATCTTGGATCGGGAACAAGATAAGGCCGAAACTGTCCAGGCTGAATTAAGTAAGCATGGGAAGGATTCAGCAAAGGCTATTCAGAAACGCTTAAAACATCAGCAAACCGGAGATTTCTTTGATTTAGCGGATGAATATTTAGAGGAGATTAAAAAATCAGGAAGTCATTATACTCATAAGAATGCCAAAGTCGCTATTAGAAAGGTAGAAGCTTTTGAAGGTTCTCGTTCTTTACCTTTAAGGCATATTGATACTGAATATTTAGAACGTTTTGAGCGGTTTTTGGAAGACGAATATGATAACCATCCCAATACGATAAGTAAGAACTTTGGGCCTATCAAAGGGATTATTCGAAAGGCATTAAAAAAACACCTCATTACGATTAATCCCCTGGTTAATTTTGAAGGTGCGAAACGGGGTAAACCTAAACCTAAGACAAAGCTTTCTGTAAAACAGATTGAAGCAATTCAAAGTTACGATTTTGAGGAGTTTTCTAATCTCTGGCATACCCGAAACTACTTTATGTTTTCATTTTATAGTGGTGGTATCCGGTTTGGAGATTTATGTTGCTTAAAATGGAAGGACATAAAAGGCGACCGTTTATCTTATCAGATGAACAAAAACGAAAAGGTATTTACGATTGAGCTTAATGAGTACCAGCAAGAAATATTAGACTATTATTCTACCGATAAAAAATCGGAAGACTTTATCTTTCCAATTTTGAATAATCACAAAGATTATTCTGATCCTATATTCTTGCGAAAACGAATTAGCAGTAAAAATGCTCTTATCAATAAGTGGCTAGGAAAGATTGTTGACAAAGTAAATGAAGAGCTGGAAAAAGAAGATTCTGACATTCCAAGGCTTGATAATATTTCTTTTCACGTAGCACGTCATAGCTTTGCCCAGTATGCCGTTGAACAGGGATTAAGTATGTACGAGTTAATGCAAACACTTAGGCACTCTAAGATCAAAACTACGCAAAAATACCTGAAAGGCTTGGATGAACAATTGGCAGATAAAGCAATGAAAAAAGTGTTCTAAAAATGAGTAAAGGGAAATATACTTTTGCGGATTGGAAATCCGGACAAATAGAAAAGGATTACGCCAATAAAGAAATTGAAGGGTTTAATGACCAAAACCTGTATGGGGTAGGGTATTTGCCCCAACAGTTACATGAGCAGGGTTTTATAACTGATAAGGAATATTCTAAAATTGAAAAAGCACAGAAAGAAATTTTCGACAAGTCGGTAGAGAATGCTTATAAATCTTTTTTGAATGAATTTTTAGAACGATTAGAAAATGCTTACAAACCTGCTGAATTTATTCAAAATAGAATAAACAGATTACAATCGGAACTTGACCGTGCCTCCAATCATATCCTAGAACAAGTTTACGAAGGCAATTGGAGTAAAGTTGGTATAGGCCATAAAGCATATGCAATGGTAAATAATTCAGATGGAATGGGATGGACTTATTTACATAACACAATACAAACACCTGCAGATAACACCAGGTCAGCCAATCATGTTTTTGTTAGTACAGTTAGTCTATATCAAATAGAGGAATTAGAAAAACTTTTGAAATCTGAATATTCTAAATCCGAGAAAGATGATAGAAGAAGCTACGGACAACATCAAAAAAATAGAAAATGGATAATAGAAAAGTTTGAAGAGCAAGAATCCAAACAGCCATCTCAAAACAAAACCGCGATAGCGGTTAAAGAACTCTACAAGAAAGAATTTGGGCTTAATATAGATAAGTCAACAGTTTTGAGGTACAACGATAGAATGTAATAGTTCACCTATCTACCTTTTCATAGAATCTTTTTCATTGATGAAAAAATGAAAAAGTTGCGTTCTGATTATTCTATAGGCGAAGACAAATTCAAAAGCCTAAATAGTCATGAACGTTTTTATCCCTACAAAAGAAGATCTGGAAGATATTATTTCCAGAAAAGTTAAAGAGACGGTAAACGAAGTTCTTCCCGGTGCGATACGCAAAGCCACCCGGAAAGAATGGTTAACTACGGATGAAGTAATGGAAATGCTTCAATGCTCCCGTAGGCACGTCCAGTATCTAAGGGATAGTAAGCAACTCCCATACTCTCAAAATGGCCGGACAATACGGTATCACATCCAAGATGTGGAAGCCTTTTTAAACCGCCATAAAGTAGAATAACATCAACTAATGGGAGAACTATACGATTTTCGGGCCATGCTGGAGAGCACCCCGACCACACGGAGAAAGCCCGGGGAGAAACGATCCTTCCCGGGATTCTCTTACTCCTTTCTCTGTGTGGATAAACTCATAGGATGATCTCTATTACTGGCATTTGCTGTGGAAAAGGCTCTTGCTGGCGTACCGGGGAGGTCAATCTTTATCCCCCCGGTACGCCTAAGAAGCAATGAATGGGAATAAAAAAAGGCGGACAGAGTGTTCGAAGCACCCTGTGCGCCTATCAGATTAATTAAAGCATAACACTTTAAAACTAACCCGTAATGGATAAACAAAGTTATGAACAAAGAGAACAGTACGCAAATTGGTTGTCAACCGAAAAATGGGACTATTTCTTCACCGGAACATTCCGGTTCGAAGATATCTCTCCAAACGGCGCACGCCGGGCCGCTCAACGATTTTTTCGCGGTTTCACGACCAAAGAACTTATTGTTCTTTTCATCGAATCGGGAAAACTCTACGGCAAAGTCCATTTGCACGGCCTGTTACGTTTCCGTTTTGATCAACGGCCAACAGCTCAAACTATTTGGAAGCGATGGTTCGATAAATATGGCCGTGCCCGAGTGGAAACGATTGAATCCCGGGAAGCGGTCTCCAACTATTGCTGTAAGTACGTAACCAAACAGATGAAGGATGAAACCTTCATTGTGATATGATTACGGAAAGTGATCGGTTGGCACTGGATTATCGCGATCTGGGATTATGGAAAGAAGACATTCCTACCAGGTGTGGTGGCGTTGAGAATAACAGATGTTCAAAATGTGGAATTGCATTCAAAAATAATGTTAGAATTACCGTGTGTATATCAAATGAAGCCGGCAATGAACATTATGACTACCACAAAGAATGCATCACTAGTATGTTAAATCGAAACGAATCAAAAATTTAACACTTAAAATGCCATTTAAAGGCTATAAAAGGATATGAGGACCCAAAAGCCGTGCCGTTCCGAAGCCCGGCAAACCCAAAATATTTGGGTATAATTACCCGGCTGAAATGGGTTCTCAGCCTTTATGACCGAGAAAATGAAAAAATTACTAAAAATTTAATGCTATGGATGAAGAAAGAGAACCCCGAAACACGGAAAAGGAGAAGAAATTAACGTGCCCAGAGTGTGGAAAAGCGTTCAAGGACATGAGAGGATTAACTTCTCATGCCCGGCATATACATGAGATCGAAAAAGAGAAATTAATTCAGCTTATAGAGCAAGAAGAAGACAATGTGAATATGGGCTGGAAAATAGTAGGTGGTATCGGTGCATTCTTAGCTACCATTATCACCCTTGGCAATTCCCGTTAATTCAAGTTGCCATTGGCTTTACGTGGAGATAAAACTATTTCCAAAAATGTCCTTTATATTTATTAAGATTATAATCGTAAAAGTTAATGGGAAAAATATACCAGAATTCCTTTCATGGATAGATTAGAAAAGATTATTAAGAATATTCTGGAGTTTAGAGAGGAAAGAGATTGGGAACAATTTCACAATCCGAAAGATTTGGCAATCTCCTTGAATTTAGAAGCCTCAGAATTACTTGAGCACTTTCAATGGAAATCAGACGAAGAAATTGAAGAGTATATAGCTGAAAATAAAGATTCAATTAGTCAAGAATTGGCTGACATTCTTTATTGGGTACTTTTGATAAGTCATGATCTGGATATTGATATTGAGTCCGCTGTTCAAGAGAAATTAAAGTTAAATGCTAAGAAGTATCCTGTTGAAAAAGCAAAAGGTAAACACACAAAATATACGGATCTTTAAATATGTCTAACATCTGGAGAATGACCGGGCCTCCCGAACATTGGATTACAACACTAATTAGAAATGCTTGGGGATTAACGGAAACAAACAAAAATATTTGGGATAAACTATCCCCAGGTGACCTTGTATATTTCCATTCAACTGCAAGTTCTTCTGTCGTTAGTAGTGCTAAATCATCTATAGTAGGATTTGGAATAATAGATAATTCTATCCGCACTAAAAGTGAACTCTGGTGGTTAGAGGAACATAAAACAGGGAAAAATGAATGGAAATATGTTGTGCCATTTAAATCAATAGAATGGTTCTCAAATGTTGATTCCATCAATCGTAACAGATTGATCCATGAAAAATCAGTAAATGAAATAAGACGAGAAATTAAAACTATTACTCAAGATGGTATTTCTATTTCAAAATTAAGTGAAATGGCAAAATCCATTGATCCAGAGTATCCCAACTTTCCAGTTAATGGTTCTGCTTCTGGATTTGAAGATATTTATGAGGACCTAATTCTGCAGTCGGCAGAATTCGATAAAGATAAATATGAGGATCTTATTGAAACAGATTATTCTGAGTTAATTGACGATAGTTTATCAGATAATCTAAATAAGTTGATGGAAGAAGCCCGTAATTATACGCACAAGGACAGATACGATGAAAAAAATAATTCCCGTTCAAAAACAAGACGAGAAAATGAAAAACAAAAAAGGCGTATCGCCAAAATCGAAGATTATACTTGCCAAGTTTGTGGTTTCAGATGTGAATATCAAAACTTAAATGGTCAAAAATGCTACATAATTGATGTTGACCATATTATTCCTAAATCAGATGGTGGAACTGAAGAAATTGACAACCTCTGGGTACTTTGCCCTAATTGTCATAGAAAGAAAACCCGCGGATTAATTTCTATTGACGTGGAAAATAAACAAGTGCTTGAGAAGGGAAGTGAAATTGAAATAACCGATAACCATTTATTTCAAAATGGATAACAAGAATCGATGGATTTTAAAAACAGTCAAAGAAATAAACTCTTTCTTTTCCGATGAAAATATCGCAAGGCTTAAAAAAGCAACTGGCGAAGAGAAAGAAGAACTATTTGAAGAGTTTACCGATAAGATAAAGGCTGTTGAGAGACACACCGTAAATAATCCAGGTGCACTCATCTACTTAAAGCCCAGTGAGGACCGAGAAACTATTGAAGGAATATTTCAAACATTTGGTAAGAACCTTGATCAAAGGGAAGCCTTTGATGCACTAGTTGGTGGACATAATCTTGATTTTTTAATGAATACACTCTACGCTTACATCAACAGAGCTTCTCAACTTACTCCAACATTTATTTCAACCCGATACCATAGTAACGATTTCAGGAAGTATTTCAATGAAGCTATGGAGGCCTGGACTCACGGGCTAGATAATGCAGCGCTCATCATGATCTATTCGGTACTTGAAGAAGCAGTAAGAAACTCATTATGCCAATCTGTACCAGAATTGTGTCAAAAACTTTATATCTCCAATGGCGATGAGGTCAGGTCAAATAATGACTATCCAATGAGCAAGCTTATTGAAATAGCTAGAGATAGAGATGTGATTTCCTACGAGACAGAAAGGAAATTAAAAAATATAGGCAAGGCTAGAAATTCAGCAGTCCACAATCTCGACAATTATGACTCTACAAACGGTAAAGAAGTATATCAGATTCTTTTAGATGCTAGAGATATTATTGAAGACGTTTACAAACTTTAGCTCATTATTTCTCTCATTATCTGCAAACGGTAAATTATAGAAACTGAATTGGAAAAATTATCGTGTCAAAGTGTGAAAGGGTTTTCGGACATGAGGGAATTGACTTCTCATGCTAGGCACTTTCATAGTCTTGCAAAGAAGGAATTCCATAAAAAATCAGCCATAAATGTAGTCTGTTTTGAGTCCTTGAGATCTTATCTCTTTCAAAAGATAGATGTCATCTAGTATTGGGCTTGTTTATAGTCCCATAACTCACTGTGAGATGATTATTTTTTATTAAATAGGTAAAACAAAAGTCCAGATCCACTACCAACCATAATAAGGCCAAGTACTAATAGCTTCCAACTCATATTCTCCAAAAATGGTTTTGTATCAGGTAAAGAAGCATTAGCAATTATTAAACCAATTAAGATCAACGCACTTAAAAGGCCAAACACCCAGGGTTTCCAAAATGACTTTTTAATTCTCCAATTTAAATTAACACTGAAGTGTTTATTATTATTATTTGCATTTTCTTGTAGTGTTGTAATAGCTGAAGAAGACGAAACATCTAAGGAATTAGTCTTTAAATCTAGAATCATCGTTTTTCTTATAGCATCAATGATAAATCCATTTGAAGAATGAATTTTCATGTCATCTGACGAATATGATACATCTAATTTAGAGCCAGACTTCGGATCATAACACGAAAGGTCAAGTTGATAGTTCTTACCATCTTGTAATTGATAATATGATGAACGATTGTTTGATGAATATTTTGGTTCTTTGATTTTATCGCCATCCCTAACACTATTTATGTGGAAAAAAAGTGAATCATTAAACTCTTTTTCAATATCCTTAACTCTATTGATCCATGATTTTTCGGGAACATCTTTGAGAGTTAAAGCTGATACCATTTTGTAGATAGGTAAATCTTTTTCATCCGTTTTGGGATGATAGTCCTTATCGGTAAAATCTTTTAGTTTGAGATAAAAATTTACAATTTCAACGTTTTCATCATAATATATCTCTTTAATTTCAGCCTTTCTTATAGGGTGAAATTCAATATTTCTTAAACGCTCTTCTTTTGTAAGATTTGAATCATTACCGCTTACAAAAAATATAATACTGTCCCTATCAATTAATTCATCCCCGTTGATTTTTGATAGAATATCTTGGTCAAGATGTTCTTTTCTATATCTGAATTCTATAATATAATTTTTGGGTAGGCATAAAACTCTGAAGATATCACCTTTATACAGATCCCTATAATCAGAGCTAAAGAGTGCTATTACTTTTTTACTCAAAACTGTAATAGATTATGTTTAGATTTATAAAACCAAGTTATAAAAAAAAACCTACAATTAAATGCTTTTTGAGTCTTACAGGTTTGAGAAAACAGAAATCAATGAGAAGAGATCAATAAAATTACCTTCAGATGGACTAAAGGCCCGACATCTCGAATTTGATGAATGCAATAAGATTTATGCTGTAAATATTAATAAAAGATGGCATTCTAGATTGCCGAATTCGCAAGAAAAACCCTGGCAATTCGCGTTTAAAGCGCATTTTAGAGGGGTTACATTCGCTATTGCTTTGTGGAATAATCCTAGCGCTCGGACATTGCCTAATAACTGGTTAGAGCTTAGGAGATTAGCTTGTAGCAATGATGCTCCTAAGAATACTCCCAGTCGTTTTATGGCCCACATGGTTAATTTTTTCAGAGATAATTGTCCGGAAAAAGAAAAATGTATTTCATATCAAGATACTTCGGTTCATGAAGGTACTATATATAAAGCTGCTGGTTGGGAAGTAGGTCATATTACGAAGGCTAGAAAGCGAAAAAGGGATTATAAAAAACCTGGCACCGATAGGCTTTATCGAAAAGATAGTAATGGTAAAGATGTGGCTTCAGCTAGGAAGCTGAGATGGGAAAAAGAATTATAGTTTTGTTACTACCTTACAAATGAATAAGATTATTTTGGCCAAGTCTACTCCAAAATCATAAAGCACAACTGATAGGGAAATCAAAATTTGAGACGACTATTTTAGTAAATTAATTATAACAATATCATATCATAAAAAATGAAAAATCCTAACTGGACAAGAGAGGAAATCATCCTCGCATTAGATTTATATTTCCAATTAGAATCAAATGAAATAAGTAAGGACAACGATAGGATAATTGAGTTATCAAAGCTCCTTAATAGTCTAGATATACATGATGAGGATGACATTAGTAATCCCGATACATTTAGAAATCCTAATGGAGTGAATTTAAAGCTGAGTAACTTTTTGCCCTCTGATCCAGACTATGATGGTAAGGGGATGCCAGGAGGATCTAAGTTAGATAGGAAGATATTTGAGGAATTTTATGACAAAAGAAAAGAATTGAGAGAAATAGCAGATTCAATACGAGAAAGTATTTCTAGTGAGATAGATTTTTTTCAAGTAGAGGATTTGAAAATATTAAAAAAGTGGGCAGGTGAGGATTACAGGTCTGATGATGAGTCTCATAAAAAAGCATCAGAGAATTTAAAAGAGGGGGTTTGGAAAAAAACAAAGCATTGGTGTAATCTTGTATCTAATATTACAGGACTTGAAAGTGTTGTTAGGATGAATTGGCATAAACAGGCTGGACCGGGTAAATTTAAATTCAGACCATATTCATGGGGAAGATTATTTGAAAGTGAAGCTTTTACTGATGAAATATTTTTTGTTGTAGGTGCACATGTTCAGGAAGGAGAGTACCTGCATATTAGCCTAGATAGGCAACATGAATCACCTCAAAATCTTACTAAAGGTCAGTTAAAAAAAGCAAATGAATTAATTACTGATAAACATGGTCGATACCGATACACTAAGAAAATACCGATAACGAAGTTACCTGAGTATGATTGGGATAAATTAGTAAAGGTTAGTAAAGATTTTATTGGGCAAAATTTAGAAACTTATGAGAATATCCTTAAAGAGGTAAAAAACCCGAATAGCCGAAATAAATTTACTCGAATTTGTTGGAATACAAATGGATGGACTTCACCTTCTGGAACAGAAGGTAAAAGTGATTCTGAAGAGTCATTCGAAGGATTAGTCGGCTTAGGATTCGAGGAATGGTTATTTAACGAAGGGTTAAATTATAATGGCTTTCAATATGGTTTCATCCAAGGTGTGAAGGATAGTTCAAAGTCTAAAATTGTAGATTTGGATTTATATACCTTAAAGAGGACTAAAGAGGGGACTGATGCATTTTGGGTTGCAACAATTAATAATTTAGAAGTAATAAGCGAGTCTAAAATAAATCAAATTCAGAATGAACTTGATTTTATAGATAAACTCAAAAAGAAGAAAAAAGAAATTATTGATAGCAAAAATATTGGAGAGAGAATTAATTCATTTCTTTACGACCGATATATAAATGTACGTTTTAAGTTAGAAGAAGTAGAGTTTCCTCCCGATGGTGAGCTTATTAAAGTTAATTTGGATACTAGTCGATATGGCAGATATAAGCTCTATAATGGTTCAATATGGGATATGCTTGGAATAAAAAAACCTGTAGAAGACGAGAGTGAATATGGATTAGGACAAAAATCTTTAAATCGTTCTTCAGGAGATAGTACTACTGTTAACCTTTCTGCGAATTCTTATCAGAGGAAAAATACGCATAACAAGATTAGTGAAAAGTTAGAACAACATCTTAACAATATTAAAAGTGATAAAGAGGAAGTTGTACCTGAAAGTGTGAGGAGAGATGGGAGGGCAATTGACATGGTATATATTAAGGGAAAAGATGCTATTCTTTATGAAATAAAAACCTATCCTGATATTAGAAATGTAATTAGGAAAGCTCTTGGTCAGATTCTTGAATATGCTTATTGGAATGATCCATATCCAGATTATAATTTAAAATTAGTTATTGTAGGTACACAAACGCCTGACTATATAAGTAAAAATTATTTGAAGTATTTAAGAAACGAATTTAGTCTTCCTGTTTATTATAGTCAATTTGATTTAGACGAAGGAATATTAAATAAGGAGGTATAATAAACTATTTTGTTTGTACCTATATTTGTACCTATAAAATAAAACCCTTGCAAGCCAAAGACTTACAAGGGTTTTATGTGCCCTGGACTAAAATTAATAAGTGGTACAAAAAGGTATTTTGTTTTACCTATGTTGTACCAAATATAAATAAAAAAGCCCTAAGTTATTAGTAAAAAGTAACTTAGGGCTTTTTATGAGTACCCCCACCCGGAATCGAACCAGGATCTAAGGTTTAGGAAACCTCCGTTCTCTCCAATTGAACTATGGGGGCAAAAATCAAGAGCTGATGTATTAAGCACATCAAGAATACGAATATATGTAAAAAATAAGAAGCGTTTTTACAGGGTAATATACAGGATGCGAGATACCCAATACCGGAATCTCCCCTGCATATCTGGCATCCAACATCCCGAATCCGGCAACTACATCCCGCCACTGGCAATGGAACAGAAAAAATAGTACTATTTAGGCCACGGGATTATGTTATTAGAAAAATCAATCAAACTATTCTTATGAAATCATTCATTACGCTTATCTCCCTGTTTTTATTTATCGGGTGTGGAAACCAATCGGAACAAACACAACAACAGGAGCAGGAACAAGCTGTCCAGGATACAACCACTTATAAAAAGGTCGGCAGCATTGAACAAATGGAACCGGAACTCAGTCAGCTGCTGGATATCGACGCCCAATTAGAGGTACTCGGCGAAGGCTATGAGTGGTCCGAAGGCCCGGTGTGGGTGGAAGAGCACCAGTTTCTGCTGTTCTCGGATATTCCTAATAACGTCATTCATAAGTGGGAGGAAGGAGAAGGCGTTTCTGAGTATCTGAAACCGGCCGGCTACACCGGTGAAGAAGAACGGGGCGGCGAACTTGGCTCCAACGGATTGATTATCGGTCAGGATGGCTCTCTTATCCTTGCCCAGCACGGAGACCGGCGCATCGCACGCATGGATGCCCCGTTAACGGATCCCCAACCTAACTTTGTTACGCTCGCTGACAGCTTTAACAATAAAAAGCTCAATACACCCAACGACCTGGTGCAGCACAGCAAAGGTAGCATCTATTTCACCGATCCGCCTTACGGTTTTGAACAGCGGGGCGACGATCCCGCCCAGGAGCTGGATTTCCAGGGGGTCTATCGCCTCACGCCCTCAGGCGAAGTGGAATTGGTTACCGATGAGCTGTATCGTCCCAATGGCGTGGCCCTCTCCCCCGATGAGCAGACGCTCTATGTAGGCAATTCCGGTTCCGAGGAGCCTATATGGATGGCCTTTGACGTGGCCGAAGACGGCAGCACCTCGAATGGACGCGTTTTCCTGGATCCCAAAGAAGTAGTGAATGAGCCCGGCGGTCCCGATGGCATGGATGTGGATACTGAAGGAAATATCTATTCCACCGGACCCGGCGGCGTTTGGGTGATTACTCCCGAGGCCAAAGTATTGGGGATCATCAGAACGGGCAGAGCCACCTCCAACTGCACCATTGGCAATAACGGTAAGATGCTGTATATCACAGCCGATGACTACCTGCTTAGACTGCCTCTCAAGTAAATAATAAATGTTTCTTGAAAGCCCGCAGGAAACGGTTAGCAAGAGACAAATAAAAGCCGTTGATCGACTGTATTCTTATCAACAAGGATTGCCCTGCGAGAGTGCGGGACCGGGTCTGTAATGCCACGGAATAAACATAACAAACCACTGAAATGTGCTCTTAAAAGGATAAGATGCTTCCCATTACTATGGGAGGAAGAATCCCATATATATCGGAAGGTAACGCCCATATATATGGGAAGGAGTCTCCTATATATATGGGAAAGTGATTCCCATATATATGACATTTTGATTGCCATTACTATTGCAAACAGATTGTAAAGCTATTACAAAGTGCCTGTCATTAGTATCACAAGATGTTTGTAATACTTTAGCAGAGAGATTGTCCTTACTATCGCATGGCCTCTGTCCTTACGAGGAAAATTTATTTTTTCCCTCTGACGTTTTATCGACCATATCGCTTATCCGGTCTGCAGCCAGCCCCTCGTCAGACAGAAATGGTCCGAGGTGGGCTCTGTCGCTTTAAAAGAATAAATTCTGGCCCTGAAAGGGCACGACGTTGGGTAGTGAAGTCAAGAAACGGGGTCTGGCCGGGATTCCACGGGGCCAGCAGTTTTTTTCGTCTATTTTTTGCTGACAAAAAATGGAACAAGACTAGTGAGTGATGAGCAGGATTTCCAAAACCCCTGGCAGAATAAATGACAGGAAATAAAATGCTTATTTCCCTTTATAAATTAAAAACAGATTCACCACCAAACTTTAGGTTAACACCGTTAACTATTATATTCATTTACAGATTAATAAATCTGTTATATTATTTTCAACACTCATTTTTCATCCATACTCAACCACTATGGCGAACCAACAACCCGAAGCCGTTATTGTGGACGGCGCCCGCATCCCCTTTCAGCGATCAGGCACCGGATATAAAAAACTGATGTCCTACGATCTTGGACGCATGGCAATAGAGGGACTCATCGGTCGTGCCAACATTTCCCCAGAAATGATTGACCGGGTCATTATGGGGACCGTCATTCAGGATGTCAATACCAGTAACGTAGCACGAGAATCAGCACTAGGCGCCGGCCTTCCCAACCGTATTCCGGCCCATACCGTTACCCAGGCCTGCATTTCATCCAACCAGGCGACCAGCTCCGCCGTCGATCTAGTTCGATCGGGACAAGCCAAAGTGGTACTGGCCGGAGGTACAGAAACCATGTCGGACATCCCTATCCGCTTCCGCAGGAAATTCCGTCAAAAGCTGCTGGATGCCCGCAAATACAAATCACTCAGCGACTGGCTCTCCTTCTTCAAAGGACTGCGTCCCTCCCACTTGCTTCCGGAAATCCCGGAAATTGCCGAATTCTCCACCGGGGAAACCATGGGGGAAAGCTGTGATCGCATGGCCGCTCACTTCGGTATTAGCCGGAAGGCACAGGATGAATACTCCCTGCGCTCGCACCAGCTCGCCGCCAAAGCCACTAATGAGGGACTCCTTGACCAAGAACTGCTGCCCGCTGCGGTACCGCCTGATTTTGAGGTAATCCAACAGGACAACGGTTTCCGGGAAGATACCTCCATGGAGAAACTCCAAAAACTAAGCCCTGCATTTATCAAACCCCACGGTACCATCACGGCAGGGAACTCCTCTTTCTTAACCGATGGCGCCTCGGCCTCGCTCATTATGGAAGCCGAAACAGCCCGTAAGCTCGGATGTACTCCCAAAGCATATCTTCGCGAATACACTTTTGTAGCCCAGGATCCAAAAGATGAGCTATTACTAGGACCTGCCTACGCTACACCACAGGTACTCGATCGGATGGGACTTGCCCTCTCCGATATCGATATATTTGAATTCCACGAAGCTTTTGCGGGACAAATATTGACTGTTCTCAAGGCCCTCAATTCGGATAAATTTGCCCGGGAGAAGCTGGACAAGGATAAAAAGGTAGGCGATATCCCGATGGATAAATTCAACTGTTGGGGCGGCTCTCTCTCACTGGGCCACCCATTCGGGGCCACCGGAACACGCCTGGTAACAACCGCTGCCAACCGGCTCCACCATGAAGACGGACAGCTTGCTTTAGTAGCAGCCTGTGCAGCCGGGGGACAAGGTCATGCTATGATCCTTGAACGGTATGAAGGATAGATAAATAATCACAACCGTATTTACACAGAGCAAAACCATTATGGCTTATTTAACAACCGAGCGGCAGGAAGGAATCCTCATTGTAACCCTCGACCAGCCGAATGAAAAGGTAAACAAACTTAATGAAGCGCTCATTACAGAAGTGCAGGAACTCCTCAAGCAAGCAGAGGGGGAGGACATAAGAGGTATTATACTTATCAGTGGCAAGGAAAATAATTTTATTGCCGGGGCCGATGTGGAGATGCTTAAAAACAAGCAGGCACCGGATGAAATCGAGGACCTCAGCCGCCGGGGCAACGAGCTCCTGCTGGAGCTGGAAAACTTCGATAAGCCGGTAGTTGCTGCTATCCACGGTTCGTGCATGGGTGGGGGGCTTGAAGTAGCGATGGCTTGCCACTACCGGGTTGCTTCAGAACATGATAAAACGGTTATGGCGCAGCCGGAAGTAAAATTGGGTCTTCTGCCGGGGGGCGGAGGCACCCAGCGCCTGCCGCGGCTCATAGGCATACAGAATGCTCTGACCTATCTGCTTACCGGTAAAAATATATACCCGCGCAAAGCTTATAAACTCGGACTGGTAGATGAACTGACCCACAAAGATGCCATCCTTACCGCGGCCAAAGAGGCCGTATACCGGCTTTCCAATGAGAAATTTGAGCGCAAAGACAAACGCTCTGTCCTCCATCAGCTCATGGAGGGACTCAGTCCCCTGCGTAAGATCATCTACTCCCAGGCGCGTAAACGGGCCCAAAAGGAGAGCAAGGGCAACTATCCGGCTCCGCCTACAATAATCGATTGCGTAGCAGAGGGATATGAGAATGGCATGCGTGCCGGCCTTAAAATGGAATCCCGGATGTTTGGTCAGCTGGCTGCTACTCCGGAATCCAAAGCAATGGTCAACCTTTTCTTTGCCATGCAGGGTGCAAAAAAGAATCCAAATAAAGAACAAGCCGCTAAGGTTCAAAAAATAGGCGTGCTTGGGGCCGGACTCATGGGCTCCGGCATCGCTAATGTCAGTGCCAACAAGGGAGATTACCGGGTACTGCTTAAAGACCAGAATGCCGGACAAGCCGCCGAAGGGAAAAAACATATATGGCAGGACCTGGAGAGCGACCGCCAAAAACGAATCATTTCCTCATTTGAGCGCGATCGTATTGCGAGTCTCGTTACGGCTACCGCCTCCTACAAGGGTTTTCAAAATGTAGATTTGGTGATCGAGGCCGTCTTTGAAGATCTGGATCTCAAGAAGTCCATTTTAAAGGAAACCGAAGCCCTGCTTCCCGAAAACGGCATCTTTGCCTCCAATACCTCCTCCCTCCCCATCCGTAAGATTGCAAAAGCAAGTGAACGTCCGGAGCAGGTGATCGGCATGCACTATTTTTCACCCGTCCCTAAGATGCCGCTGCTCGAGATTATCACTACCGACGAAACTGCGGACTGGGTTACAGCCACCGCCCGCCAGGTGGGCATCCAACAGGGCAAGCACGTAATCGTGGTCAATGACGGACCCGGATTTTATACCACCCGTATCCTGTCGCCCTTTATGAATGAAGCCCTCATGCTGCTGGAAGAAGGCATTGCTATTAAGGAGCTGGACCATCACATGAAGCAATTCGGCTTTCCCGTAGGGCCCGCGGCCCTCTTCGATGAAGTGGGCATCGACGTGGCCGCTCATATTACCAAAGTACTTAGCGATCTGTTTGGGGAACGCGGTATAGAACCTAGTCAAAAACCGACCACGCTTTTTGAGAAGGGCTACAAAGGAAAGAAAAATAAAAAAGGATTTTACCAGTACGAAGAAAAGGACGGCAAGACCAAAAAAACCAATCCCAATGAAGAGATTTATAAATACTTCGGAGGAGCCCGAAGGACGTCAATGGATGCTGAAACCGTACAGCAGCGCATGGCCCTCACCATGATCAATGAAGCTGCCTGGTGCCTGCAGGAGGATATCCTGCGCAATCCCACCGATGGCGACCTGGGAGCCGTACTGGGACTCGGATTCCCCCCCTTCCTCGGCGGGCCGTTTCGGTATATAGACCGCGAGGGCGCCGGAACTATTGTAGAGCGGTTGGAAAGCTACCAGAAAGAGCACGGGGCCCGTTTTAAGCCAGCGGACGTGCTCAAAGAGTATGCCAAAGAAGACAAGAAGTTTCATAGCGATGAATAACTAAAAGAGGTCTGTCTGTTTTCGGTACCTAACAGGTCTTGGAGTATCAGCCACTTTTGTGTGGAGTACATAAAACCCCTCTCTGTGTGGAGAGAAGGGTTTGAGATGGGACATAAACCTGCTGATTGAACTTTTAATCTATTCCAAGAACTAATGACAAGTATGGAACGATATTACTTTATATCTCAAAACCTATTTAAATAAAAAATCCATACTGCCTGTCAGGACAGCATGGATTGTAAGGGATTTATGTATGAGAATAAGCGTCTTAGCCAATAAATCCGAGTACCGACTGCGGACCGTTGTTGGCCTGCGCCAGTGAAGACGTGGCCGTCTGCTGCAAGATCTGCAGTCGAACCGACTCACTTTGCGCCTTCGCAAAGTCGGTGTCCATAATTCGGGACTTCGCCGATTCGTTGGCACTGATCGCTTCCGAAAGGGTTTGCTCACGAACGGACAGTGACGACTGGGTAATACCAATGTCGTTCACATTTCCTGACATAGAGGTAATGGCATCATCAACATGGGAAAGGAATGCACGATAATCAGCTGAAGTGGCATTCGTGGCAAAAGTAAGTGCTCCCTGTCCACCAGCAGTTGCTGCTGTAGCAGTTATAGCAGCACCACCAGCAGTTGCACCTCCATCAGCTATTGCTGCTCCGAGACTTGCATCAGCACCATCTGTGAATAATTCTCCCACGTTAACTGCATTAAGATCAGCTTCAATGGTATCCGATTCGCGCTCCCCTACCTGGAAGGTCAAACTTAAAGATCCTGTGTTTCCAGAATCGGCGCCATTAAGCAGTTCATAATCCTGGTAAACCGTTTGATCAGCAATTTTATTAATGTCATCACCTAAGGCTTTTAACTGATCCCCAATAAAGCCTCGTTCATCTTGCCCAAGTGTATCATTGGCTGCCTGCGTAGCCAGTCCTTTCATTTCTACCAGGTTATCCATAATCGTACCAAAACTAGACTCTGCAATATCCAGAACCGACTTGGCATCCCCGACGTTCTGCATCGCCTGGTTTAATCCTCCAACCCGGGCACGCAATTTAGTAGCAATAGAATACCCAGCCGAATCGTCTTCCGCACGATTGATCCGCTTACCGGTTGACATCCGCAGCTGATTCTCGGCCATCTGCTTGTTAATCTTATTCAGGGACAGCTGGGAATCCAGTGACTGTATGTTTGTGTTTACTCGGTTTAAATCTCCAAAACTTGCCATAACTTTTTCTCCGTTTTTATTGTTGTTTAGTTTCTGAAAGTATCTCCATGACAAGGGTATTATCGTTGGTCTATGAGGGTTCTTAAATTTTTTATCAAAAATAATTCAAGAATTCTGAAAAATGGAAGAGTATACGCATTGGCATTATTATGATAGGTAAATTTTATCTATCACGGCTCCAGTGTGGAACTCTAATAACTGTCCAAGTTGCAAACTTGAACCAGTTGTGTGAATATAAACACATTAAAGCCGCCTGTTAGAGAATTCATTCCCGCGGGTATGTAATAATATAAATAGCAAACTCTTCTTTTTTGACCCATCCCTCTTGTTCTCCCCTCCCTGAAAATCAAGGAAGGGAGAGACGCTTTGATTTCATTTGCCGGTCTTATAACATGACTGCTGCTGGTTCTACTATAACCCCTCCTTGCGTGCAGGGAGGGTCGCTGACGCCTCATAGCTTTAGCGAAGTGGCGGTGCCGAGGAACGAGGCGGAGTGAGGGCAAATCCGCCGATTGGACTGCTAACTTATTGCAATAATAAAAAAATCCATACTGCCTGTCAGGACAGCATGGATTGTAAGGGATTTATGTATGAGAATAAGCGTCTTAGCCAATAAATCCGAGTACCGACTGCGGACCGTTGTTGGCCTGCGCCAGTGAAGACGTGGCCGTCTGCTGCAAGATCTGCAGTCGAACCGACTCACTTTGCGCCTTCGCAAAGTCGGTGTCCATAATTCGGGACTTCGCCGATTCGTTGGCACTGATCGCTTCCGAAAGGGTTTGCTCACGAACGGACAGTGACGACTGGGTAATACCAATGTCGTTCACATTTCCTGACATAGAGGTAATGGCATCATCAACATGGGAAAGGAATGCACGATAATCAGCTGAAGTGGCATTCGTGGCAAAAGTAAGTGCTCCCTGTCCACCAGCAGTTGCTGCTGTAGCAGTTATAGCAGCACCACCAGCAGTTGCACCTCCATCAGCTATTGCTGCTCCGAGACTTGCATCAGCACCATCTGTGAATAATTCTCCCACGTTAACTGCATTAAGATCAGCTTCAATGGTATCCGATTCGCGCTCCCCTACCTGGAAGGTCAAACTTAAAGATCCTGTGTTTCCAGAATCGGCGCCATTAAGCAGTTCATAATCCTGGTAAACCGTTTGATCAGCAATTTTATTAATGTCATCACCTAAGGCTTTTAACTGATCCCCAATAAAGCCTCGTTCATCTTGCCCAAGTGTATCATTGGCTGCCTGCGTAGCCAGTCCTTTCATTTCTACCAGGTTATCCATAATCGTACCAAAACTAGACTCTGCAATATCCAGAACCGACTTGGCATCCCCGACGTTCTGCATCGCCTGGTTTAATCCTCCAACCCGGGCACGCAATTTAGTAGCAATAGAATACCCAGCCGAATCGTCTTCCGCACGATTGATCCGCTTACCGGTTGACATCCGCAGCTGATTCTCGGCCATCTGCTTGTTAATCTTATTCAGGGACAGCTGGGAATCCAGTGACTGTATGTTTGTGTTTACTCGGTTTAAATCTCCAAAACTTGCCATAACTTTTTCTCCGTTTGTTAATTGTAATAAATCGTTTATTTCCTACCTGCAACTGGATTATCGGAGTGGAAGAGCCATTCTTAAATAATTTTCAAATATTATTGATCTTAACCACATATTGGTAGGGATTATCTTGGAACAAAATATCGACATTTCGATCACAGATAGGCAATTTTATCCCCCCTACAAATAAAAATTGATGGAATCTTTTTTTGTTAGTCCTCTCATGGGGGCAATAAAACCGTTACAGGAACATGTCCATGTAAAATTACATTGGTAGATGGATTACGTTCTGGAGATAGGTGATCCTTGATCAGTTGCGACTTCCCTGCAACAACTTCTTGAGGAGTGCATCAACCACCATAGCCTCATATTTTTCTACAGATTGTTCATCTTCTACCTTATATATCACGTACAGCAGCTTTGCCATTATCAAAGGTGGGAAGATCAGAAAACTCATCAGTTGTTGGATAATCCTGAAGAAAATCGATACTATATTTCTCTTTGAGCCATTGTAAATCATCGAGGTGATTTTGGTAGATAACATGTTTTACCCAATCCTGAAGTTTGGGTTTATGGATAAATGAAGTGTTTACCTGCTGTATAACGCTCAAATGGTTTTTGAATTGATCTTCATGATTTTGGTAAAGGTGACGCTGTACTTTTGCTAACAACATCTGCTCTACCGAAAGCGAGGTGTTACTTTCTCGCGACGGCTTAGACAAGCTATCATAAATTGGTTCCTATTTTTTCACATAGAATCTTACATGAATCTACTCCCTGTTTGTATTTTACAACCTCTATATCAACAAATTCCTCCCAAACCTCTGTTACTTTTCTAAAGTTGATCTCCCAATTGATTGGGTTTGCTACAAAAGATCGGGCTTTAATCATCTGCTGTTGTGCTGACCGAAAATAATCCACAGGGTCGCGTAAAAATACATACACCTTAATTTCACCAAAAAACTGCTGAAGATAATTTAGATAGTTTTTGATATAGCATTTTTCTGTTATAAAAAGGTACTCAGTGGATATAATATACTCTGCAGGATCAGCTTCAAAATCACGTTCCAGATTAGTGAAATACTTATGACGAATTTAAATTAAGGTATTTTCTCTGTATGAGTTAAACTGACGCGGCCTATCTTTCGGGTCTGCCTCAGTTGCTAAAAAGGTAAAAGATGGTTCGATTGTTTACCTGGGTAGATATATCCTTACGATTTTAACACATCGCTATTCTTGTGAAGAGTATTTTGAATAGATGTAGTGCCCGTTCTATAGGAAACTATATGTAAATGTAGAGTACTCATTGCTATTAAATTTATTGACCTGTGTTTTCTGCAAACGGTTGACTTATTTGATCACTAGCTATTTTGAGGTCTCGGGGCGTATCTACTTCAAACCATCCCCGCTGGATAGGGACATAATGCAACTCTCCCTTAAGAGCAAAATAATTGAGCATATCTGTCATGTATGCATTTTGTAATGTTCGGCCGCTTTCCCATGCATCTGATTTATTTGCAGTAGCATACTCTTCTTTAAGACGCTGGCAACCATTTTCCGAGAATTTGATTAATCCTATAAACTGTCCCTCAATATCATCAGTGGAGGAAGGAGTTTGACCCAAAGATTCTACGCGATTACCCGCCCCTTTTTTAAACGTTTCTGCATCCGAAAGCGGATCGTCACAACGCTGCTGCCAATAAGACAACCATGCTTCGTCAGAAGCTATAACCATATCTTTCTCGCTCTGCAGAAGCTTCTGTAACACTTGCTCGGAATAAATAATATCACCATAGGCTACAATGACATCACCCGACAGGTAATTCTTGGCACAAAAAAGGCTATAAACCATATTTGTGGTATCATATTCTGTATTATGGACTTTTGTTATTCGCGGATCTGCAATTTTCTCTTCTAGATAGCCTGTTACCACTATATTCTTTTCGATTCCAAGCTGAGTTAATAGATCGAGTTGTCGTCCCAACAGGGGTTTGCCATCTACAGGGACCATACATTTGGGCGTGTTATTCGTCAACGGACGAAGACGGGTCCCTTTGCCAGCTGCAAGAATAATTGCTGTATAATCGTTGTTCATTATCTGATAAACATTTTTTTAAAAAATTCGATATCGACACTTCTAAATTTATTATAACGCTCTGGATGCCACATAATACCAGACAGGTTTCCATTAATATCTCGAAATCCTTCGATGTAGTTTTCACATGTGGCGGCAGGGATAAACGCACCTGACAGATTATCTTCTGATATTCCCCAATTGTGATAGGAATTTACACTCATTGAGGGGCCAAAGGTGTGCTGCCATTCTTTCTCTACAATATCAATTTTATGGCTGGTAGCCACATGCTTGGCCGGGTCTACCCTCGATTGTGTTCCCCCGTAATAAGCATTTAAAAACTGACATCCTCTGCAAACACCAATAACCGGTTTTTGATTATTAGTGGCCCATTCGATCAGCTGCATTTCGGTTTGGTCCCGTTCAAGGGCAACATCATCTTTCTGGATCGTCTTATCCGGTATCAACTCTTTCCCCGATATCCCGATATTATTGCCGCCGGAGAGTATGATTCCTTCCACATCTAATGCGGTTATATATTCCACCGGTGCTGACAAATTATTGGGGATAGGTATCAGCTGTACTGCAACTTCTTCGGCAAAATCATACCACACCTGATCCAAAACATCCCGCCGCTCATCGATCTCTTCACGATAAACAACACGCTGTGTTATTCCGATCTTTTTCATCATCCCAACACCTTTATTTGTTTGTTGGTACAATTGAGCTCTACATTTCTTGCTCGTTCTAACTGTTCAAACAACTGCTCACCACAACCAATAGCAGCAGGCAACCCAAATTCCGCACATCGGATTGTCATATGTGAAGCCGCCCCACCATATTTGGTAATTAATCCCTTAATAGAGTGTAAGAATATCCAGTCATATCCCGGATCGGCGCCTTCGGTCATTACAATTTTATCCTTTAAATCCTTTTTATCTTTAATTTCCGAAAGTTTACAAATCGGTGCCGTAATAACCTTTTCCGTAACATAATTAGGTTGTGATCTACGATGTTCAATGACCTCGAGATCACTGGTGGAAATAATTATATGCGGGGTCTCGATTTTATTCACTTCTTTATACCAGTGCTTTCCTTCCTGAATTTTCTGTTTGGTGTACAACTTTGGACGTCTTTCCACACTCAGGGTATTGAGCCTCAATAAATCTTCAATGAAAAGATATGAGAGCTCACTTCTATCGAATCCTAACTCTCCGCCCCATTTAGCCAACAACTTAAGAACTGCACTCACATTCTTAGTGAACTGAAATTTAGCATACTCACGTGCAGCGGTCGCCTCCCCTACATATTTCAACAGTTTATGAGCACTGAATCCCATCCCCATATTTTTAATTTCATTATCAATGGCTTCTATGGTTTCCCGATTAAATGTAAAGCCCGAACCACCTGAAGCTCTGGCTTTACTCTTGGCAGACGGTGAAGAACGCTTAACCGCTGGGAAATACTGTTCCGGATTTTCATCGTAGCTGTAAGAGGTTATGTCATAGGTACCTGGACGCAAATGACCATACTCATCGAGGAAGTCTTCCCGTGTAATCGTCCCATTCTGCACCTTTCCCATTGCTTCTACAAAACGACCTGCCACTGTTTCTATGGAATTCAAAAACTTCAATCGCTCCTGGTCAGTAATAACCTCTCGCTGCACAAATCCGCGCATCATAGATGAGGCGATAAATCCATAGCGCGCCAGAATTGAAAACGGACGTGTACCATGCTCCTTACAATCATCCAGGAGGGTGTGTATGAGTCCGGGAATTTCGTGATGAACAAAATCGTCTTCGAGCAAATGCTCCCGAAACGGGTCTAAGTCTTCGGTTTCGGAAACAAGTTCTTGCACTGATAGACCATGCTTGCCCGTCACGGCATCTTCCGTCAATACCCGCAGATGATCTTTTAACTCATCAATTTCTGAGTCATTAAATCCATCCTCTCTCAGGCGATCGAGATGGTGCTCAATATCCGGGCTATAACAGGTGATTGCGATCTCAAATTCAATCTTGTCATGCAGCTCAGGATATTGATTGAGACGCTGCAAATAATGATTTACTATCTTTTCTGCGATATCATCCCTTAAACCATCAGGAATTAAATTATTAAAACTATTCCGCACATCGATATACGGATGTCCCCCGATACAATACATAAGCTTGGCAGGAACTGGATTCCTATATCCCATTTGGGCACGGGCATTTCGCCATGTGGTATCCGTAATCAAATATTGATACAACGAAAGAGCTAATGGCTTGGGACGAACCCCGATCATCTCGGCGGGATTCCAGTCGGGCATATCGGCCAATATTGTTGTTTCCCCTAACAAATGCGGATAATTTCTGAGCCTTGAAGATACTTTTTGCTTAGCTCCTTCCAACATCTCTGTAAAGTGAGTGTCATTGGATTGCTTATCATGAATAGTTATCGGACGCACCTGCACAATATACAACTCATCATTATGGGTCAGTACAAACTCAATATCCAATGACCGGTATCCTGTAATTCTTTCCAGCTCTTCAATAGCATCAACTACTTTGACAATACGTTCATCTTTCAGTTCATAATCACCATTTTTATATAATGAGATCGATTTTGTATTAGCCGATGAACCTGAAGTAACGGTATCTGTGCGGCTGCTTTCATCATCATAGTTAATTACATAATAGGGAGTCGCGTTTTCGAGATGCCTTGAAAAAGCTACCCCACTCATAGCCACATCCGTAATAAAGGGCTGTACAAGTACTTGGTTATCGGAATTGTATTGGGCTGATCCGTTTTGTTGAAATCCTGTAATTACATCATTAATCCCTTCCTCCAGGGCATGAGTATCGGCTCCCTGAATACCAGCTACACTTAAAAATGCTCCTGCCTGCGAAGCTTCCCATGAATCTTCTTCGAGTGAACTGCTGCGTATAATGAGCTTTTCGTCTGCAAACTGCCTTTGAATTTCATTGAGCAGCGAATCGCTCTCTTTTTCCCACTGCTCCAAGGGAAAATGTATTTGATCACAGACTTGCGACTTGCTAACAAATGGTTGTATTCGCTCAAGTGTTTCTGCTTTCGTACCAAACACAAACTGAGCCAAATCCTCCTCAGAATCGAGCTCTGCCCATAATCCACGATGATCGTGGGTGGTTATCGGGATATCCCATTGGTGATATATAAACTGTAATAGATCGGATAAGCTATCATTATCCGACAATAATCCCCGGTCATTCTCCACCAATTGCATATATAACTTATGGACAATATGCTTTTTCAGCATTACCAATCCTGAAAACTGGGCATCTGCCTGTAGAGGACCAATTTCTTGGCGACCGATGTTTTTTAGCTGATGATCTTTGAGCTGTACCTTTTCGGCCTGCTCTTGCAGATAGCCGTGCTGAATCCGCTTTCTCCACTCCGTATCAATCCCGATTGTCACCGGACTGTTATACTGCAACAGATCATTAAAAACCCGGGGGCGGAAAATAGTATCCGCGTACGTAAGTAATACATCACCCCCCTTCCACGATTCCAATGCATAACGGAGAGAGCCGATAACATGCGTAGTGGCCCATTGGGGATTTACCGTATAATGTAAATCCGGATACTCTTCAATCACTTCCTCAATCTTATATCCTCCAATAAATGATACACAATCTCCTTCAATACCTGCCTGCCTTAATCCATTGATCGTCCAATCAAGTACTCGCTGCCCTTTGATGAGCTTTTCGAGCACTAACTGATCATCCGGACCTGCCAGCGTACTTTTGGTATGTGCCGCGCCAAATATAAAAACCTGCATATCAGCCCACCATTTTCATTTTCAATTGACAAAACTTATTAATTGCCTGAGGCAATAAGGCATCATGCATGAAATAGTATGATTTACCTTCTGAGAGATCCTGGCTGGTTGAGGCCCAGCTGTCGGGATTAAGGGCTTTATCAAAAAGATTGCCCAGCAAATGAGCCCTGTAATGAGGATCCACATAGTTTATGAGAAGGTCTCTTGTAACATTTGGTCCAAGTTGCTTACTATCAATATCAAAATGTGGCAATGGATAGCTACGCTGCCCAATCACATCCCCGGTATCAATTCCTGCATTCATAAAGAAAGCACTCATCCCAATCTGGTTTTGCACCAGGGCACTCCAAAGCAGGCAGTCGGCGCCCCGCACATCCGGAACAAGACCGGGATGGATATGGATAAACTTCTTTCCACAATTCAAGATTGGTCGTCGCAGGATCCCCCCTCCACAGAAAATGGTGTATTTTTCTTCCACCGAATCCCTCAAAAAAGCCTTTAGCTTTTCGTCATTAATATGATCAATAGTAATATTTTGACGTTCCCATCCTAAATCATCTAAAACTCTCTCTGTAGAAAGCGTTAGGTCACCCGTAAATACTTCTCTTGCTTTCAATTTATTGTTTATCCCGCTGATCAGGTTAGAAAACTTCTTATCGGACAGTCCTTCTACCTTATTCGAATAACTGCTATTGCGCCAGTTCAATCGTATTATTCTTGATGGACGCAGTCCCAGGTTGCTTAATTTATTGATATAGGCCTTCGTGATATTATGTGCCGTGGCCAATAATAAAACACCGTCTAATTTCTTATCCATTATATTACAATTTGATTTCAGGTAACTCCATATCTGCCAAGTCCCCTATTTTTAAAGCAGTATTATAAAAGCGGATATCTTCTTGTTTTACTGCTTGCAGACAAAAACTGATCGCCAGCCGACAGTATTCATCCCGTGTTAACTCTTTCGTTTCCACTGGATTTTTTATCTCATCATCGTAGCTGAAAAACATTTTTTTATCTAATTCAAATCTTCGCATAAGCTTCTCAAATACACACAATTCAGAACTGTCACTCATCTGCATCGGGCTTATTATGTCCATCACTTCAACCATAAATTTCAACCTTTAATCATCATTTTAATGTAATTGACAATATTTTTAGAAGCGGGCTTGCCATTGCCTGCTTTTAAGTGCTGGCCTACAAATTGAAGGCGTTCTTTTTGCATGGGATCACGTCCTTTCAACACCTGGCTTTTAACAAATACGTGAATATCTTCGGTATCTTTGGCGTGATAATGATTATCCAGCGCCATCTTACCAAATTCATGCAATCGGCTATCCACATTATCATCATGCAACAGATATAAAGCCGGCTTTGATGTGGATAAATACTCGGCCATAAACGATGAGCAATCATGAATCAAAGCATCAGAAGTTAAAAACAGATCAGTATAGTCCGACTGTTCTAACAAGCCATTCTCTACCTCATCCCAAAACTGGTAGTAATGATCGGCTCGCACTTTACCCCATTCCTCATCTTTATAAAGCTTCTCCTTTAACATCGGATGCGGTTTAAAGGCAATTTGAATATGATCGGCATACTCACGAGCCATATCTTTAAATACAGCGTGATACTGCTTGAACGTCGAATAATTGAGCCCTTGTCCCTGTCCATCAATGGTGTGATGCGGAGCCCAGATAATTTTTTTATGGTCTGTAAACGGCCAGGGATCCGAAACGGAATCGGCAGATTCATACAAGAAATTATCCAGCTGAGGATAGCCGCTGACAACCACATTCTCTGCATTATTTCGCGCATACTTTTGAGCATACCGCTTGTGAATATCCGTCTCATAAAAATTACGCCATACCAAATTGTGAAACGGACCGTCGTAGTTTCCTCCCTCCTTACCATTGGTCGTAAAAAAGTATGGCACATAGCATGATAAAGAATCCGTAAAGTGATGGATCCGATATTGATCTTCGGTATAGTCAAACGGCACCGAAAAAAAGACAATATCAGGCTGGACTTTCTCCTTTATATTAATCCAGGAATCATTTCTTTCATCATAGGTCTTAATAGTCTCGTATCCCTTCGACTCCATCAGCTCGCAAGTATCATTCATTTCTTCCAACATCTGCTTTTTTCCTTCCCGCAAATAGGGACATACAAAAACAACAGGGTTAAAAAATGGATCCTGATCCATAAGCTGATAGATACGATCATACTTCCATATGGATCGATGAATCACCTGGAAACCCACAGTAATGACAGACTTATTTTTCAATCTTTTTAAAACCTGTTCATACCGCTGTTGATATTGCCGGATCTGATCCGCAATTGATATATCAGTATATTTTCTTTTTGCAGCAGGTATATTGTCCATGACTTCTAATAACTTTCTACCGCCTGCACTACTTGTTGCAGATCTTCGCGTTTTAATACTGGACTCATGGGCAAGCTTACCACTTCACGGTGTAACCGCTCGGTAATCGGTAATGACAAATTCTGCAGCTTAGGATAACCTGCCTGCTCATTGGGTGCTATGGGATAATGTATAGAGGCCTCCACTCCGTGTTCTTGCAAATGATTAATAAATTGATCCCGATTTTTTACCCGGACGACAAACAGATGCCACACATGGGATTCATCTTTCAGAACTGTAGTGGCATTTTGCTGCCCGGGAAGCTCTATTTTTTCATTGCTGATATTCTCCAGGTAAAAATTCGACACTTCCCGACGCCGCTGGTTATCATCCTCCAGTCCTTGTAATTTGACGCGGAGTACCCCTGCCTGCAGCTCATCCATCCGGCTGTTAAATCCTTTATGCTTATACCGATATTTCGAAGCGGCTCCATAATTTCCAAGCATCCGGCAACATTCGGCCAGTTCCTGGTTATCTGTACAGATGGCCCCGGCATCCCCCATGGCTCCCAAATTTTTGCCCGGATAAAAACTAAAGGCTGCGGCATCACCCAGCGAGCCGATCCTTCGCCCCTTGAAACGTGCTCCGTGGGCCTGGGCAGCATCTTCTATTAACTTCAGGTTATATTTATCACATAATTTCTTAATCTTTTTCGAATAGGCATTTTGCCCATATAAATGGACAATCATAATCGCCTTCGTTCGCGGGGTGATGTTTTCTTTAATTAAATCTGGATCGATGTTATAGGTCTTCTCATCGGGTTCAACCAATACCGGTTTTAAATCCGAATCCGTGATAGCCAAGATGGAGGCGATAAACGTATTGGCTGGTACGATCACCTCATCCCCATCTTTACAATGGCCCATCACCTGATAGGCTTTCAAAATAATTTTCAGAGCATCTAATCCACTACCAACCCCAATGGTATAATCAACTCCTATAAAATCAGAAAACTCCAGTTCAAAAGACTTTTTCTCATCCCCTAAAAGGTACCATCCCGAACTAATAACCCGGTTCAAAGAAGCCTGAATATCATCTTCGTACCTCTTGTTATAATCTTTGAGATTTAGAAATGGTACATTCTTCATGCCTTAATCAGCTTTTTATTGTCTTCTATCCATTTCTGTTTGTTGCTGTCAATCCAAAACCCGTTACGTTCTTCCATCTTTGTACCATCATCATTTACCCAGCCAACAATTCTGGCTGGTTGTCCAACGACCAACGCCCTTGCCGGTACATTTTTAGTAACCAGTGCCCCCGCGCCAACCATGGCATACGGCCCAATCTCCGTACCGCCTAAAATAATCGCCCCCGCTCCAATTGAGGCATGATTATAAATATGTGTCTGCTGAAAATCCTCCGGATACTGTTTAGACCTTGGGTTTTTGTCATTAGTAAACGTCACATTGGGACCAATAAAAACCTGATCCTCAACGCGTAGTCCGTCCCAGAGCTGTACTCCACTTTTGATGGTTACCTCATCTCCCACACGCACGTTGTTTTCAATAAAAACATGGCAACTAATGTTGCACTTGCAACCGATCTGGGCATTCTGGAGAACAACTACATATTGCCAGATATGAGTATCTGTCCCAATATCCTCAGTGTGGATATCGGATAAAGGATGTGCGTAATATGTTTTACTGAATCTTCCCATTATTAATAATGATATTTGCTTCGGGCTTTTTCTAAAGAAAAGTCAAGCGATGTTGATTCAGATTTTTCTTTTTTCCTTCTGAATATTGCAAACAGTTTATCAATGTCTACATCAAAAAAAGCTCTAACCATCTTATGATCTACCAGCTCAAAATATTTTGATGCAATTTTAAATTTTCCTTCTAAATCGGCATCACCTCCATCGATGTCATGGCTTTCAAAAAACAATATCCCATCCTCTCCTAAAATCTCATATATCTTTTTGATATATGATTCAAAACCCATTTCTAAGTTGCCATCGATGGTATGGTGGTTTGACAATGAAAAAACTACGTCATATTCACTTTTAAACTGATGATCTATAAAATCATTGCTGATAAATTCTATATTTTCTCTTTCTAAAAATTTCTTGGTCGCCTCCCCCATTTCAATCAAATAGGGGTTAAGTTCTATGCCATCAACTTTCTCAAAGAAATCTGATAAATAGCAGGTCAAAAACCCCGCATTACTGCCGATATCTAAAGCCACCCTATCCTTACTAAAGAATTCTTTTATCCCATACTTTTCTATTCTCTCTTCTGTTGGCTTAATCCCATTTATTCCTATTCGCTTGTACCCCTGATAAAAATATCCATCACAATACACAATGGACTCCCACTCCACCATTTGTTTCTTTTTAAGTCTATTTAACTTTTTATGCAGCGGAATTAACTCGGGATGATCTTTTGTATAGGCTTTATCTTTTTTCTCTAATCGTTTTCTTATCTCACGATAACGTTTCACATTTTTACTTTTCCCTATATAGAATAGAGGCTCAAAGAATCGGTAGTGTCTTAGCTTCCTAACTAATTTCTTTAAATGCATTTTCAATATTTCTTTTATAACGCTTAAATTCTTCTTTATCACGGATGTAATCCGTCTCTTCATATTTTTCTGAAGCAAGTACCAAGCAGATTGCTCCGGAAGAAAAATTGTGTAATTCACGCCAAAGTCCGGGTGGCATATAAACTCCGTAATAGGGACGTGATAAGTTAAATGTCTTATTGGTGGTACCGTCGCTCAACATCAGATCAAAACTGCCACTGGCCGCTATAATCAACTGTTCAAGTTCTTTATGTGCATGACCCCCACGGTCCTCGCCTCCCGGGATATCATATAGATAATAGACTCTGTCAATAGTAAAGGGTATAATTCCTTCCCAGTTATTTATGGCCGTAATATTTCCCTTTTCATTAAACACTTTTGGCAATTGTATTAACGTCGAGTCATAAACAGTACTAGTTTGCATAAAGCCCCCTGTACTCATCAAAATCTCTGATATAATCATCTTCTGTAAATTTCCTGTCCGAAGCGTGTAAAGAGAGTGCATTTGTAGAAAAATTATCAAGATGGCGCCATTTCTTAGGCGGCAAATACAATCCATAGTAAGACCGATTAAGTCGATGACGTACTTCCTTTCCATCCGGCTGTGTGACGACTACGTCAAAACTACCGCTCAGAGCTACAATAAATTCCTGTTGTTCATAATACGCATGTCCACCACGAGTTTGTCCCCCGGGCACATCGTAGGTCCAGAAAACACGTTCTATTTCAAAGGGAATTTGATTTACATCTTCAAAAAAAGTGAGATTGCCCCTTGGGTCTTTCTCTTTGGGCAACTCTATAATTTCAACTTCAGACATAGGCATGTTCTTCCTTTTGAATAAGTTGCTGCAGGTATCGGCCGTACCCACTTTTGTTTAATTCAAAAGCCATCTGGGCTAAGTCTGCCGATGCAATCCATCCCTTTCGCCAGGCAATTTCTTCGGGGCAGGCTATCTTGAGGCCTTGACGCCGCTCAATAGTTTCCACAAATTGAGATGCTTCACTCATAGCCTCGTGTGTTCCCGTATCGAGCCAGGCAAACCCTCTTCCCAAGAGTTCAACATCAAGATCTTCCCACGCTAAATACTGTTTGTTGATGTCCGTAATTTCCAACTCACCACGGTCAGATGGTTCCAATGTTTTAGCTACATCAACTACCCTGTTATCATAAAAGTACAGACCAGTAACCGCATAATTACTTTTGGGAGTATCCGGTTTCTCTTCTATGGACTTGACTTTTCTATTTTCATCAAATTCTACAACTCCGAACCGTTCAGGATCACTTACCCAATACCCAAAAACCGTAGCGCCACTCTCACCCTGAACGGACTTTTGCAGTTTAGGCTGGAATCCCTGACCGTAAAAAATATTATCCCCTAAAATCAGACTTACATCATCGTCTCCGATAAAGTCTTCGCCAATGGTAAAAGCCTGTGCCAATCCTTTGGGCTCAGGCTGTACTGCATACTGCAAATCAATGCCCCAGCTGGAACCATTTCCCAGCAAACTCTTAAAGCTTTCCTGGTCTTCCGGTGTCGTTATAATCAATATTTCCCGGATATCAGCCAGCATTAATACCGACAGCGGATAGTATATCATCGGCTTGTCATAAACCGGCATCAATTGTTTTGATACTGCTTTTGTTAATGGATATAAACGGGTGCCCCTACCCCCGGCAAGTATGATTCCCTTCATTTCTTATTTCATTTCTTCGGTTATTACTTCAATTATACTTTGAGCATGATTTTCTGCCGTAAACTCTGCTCCTATGATTTCACATCCACGATCCACTTTTTCCTGAAGGTCTTTCCAATCCTCTTCCAGATAGTCCACCAGGTTCTTCTCGTTAGACTTTTGATCAACAATCCCTATAGCATCTTGACCGAATAGAGTCGTTTCCAATGCTTCGTTAAAGTCTGAAATCACAAAAGAACCATTACTAATACCTTCATATACTCTAGGATGAATATTATCCAGGTAAGTGGGATTACAATTGAATACAACCTTGGAATTGCGATAAAACTGGTTGAGCTTTTGCTTACTGATTTGCCCAACCCATTCTATATTATTCTTACCTTTTAATTCAGGAATTACTTCTGCCAGTTTCTCATTTGCTGTTATAACAGCCCGGTATTTTTCGGGTAGAAAACTAAGCTGTTCTCTGAGCATCTTAATACGGCGATCTTTTCGGATCATCCAGTCAACCAGACTCAAAACTCTAAGCCAGCGAAAATCTTCTTTTGTCTTAGTGTTCCCGAATGGGTATTGGCCTCCGAATTCCGCTTGATAAAGCTCGGTAAAAATGGTCAAAATAGATGTGCGATAATTCCCAACAGCCTCATTATATAATGCCATTCCAAGGTCTTTTTGCCTTCGTCCAATTGCTTGCAACTGCTGTGCAAGGGATTCTTGATTACCAAAAAACTTGTGCAAACCCCACGGAACAAGCACATCAACAGGTCGGCTACCTATTGACTTAAGATCACCATTTTGTACCGACAAGGGAAAGAGATTGCCTATCTGTTTTACAGCAGTATTAGGAAAAATTTGCTCCATCTCTTCTTTCAATGAAGGAATTGATGTAAGGAAAACTGTTCTATCTGCGCTATTTACAATTCTGCTCCACATAAAATCGGTATAAGGGTGATCTCCTAGGAAAGCAAAAACGGGTATATCCAACAGGTCAAAAATATTTCCGGAAACTCCCATATCAGCATGTACTTTCAGGTCATATCCCATTACGCCTGAATAGCAGGCATAGCCATCATTATCTTTTACTTTGGATAGGGCATCTAAGAATTCGGGGCCTGAAGAAGAAATAAGGCTTGTTTGGATTCCCTTTTTCTCGATTTCCTGAGCTACTTTCCGGGTCCTTATCTCATGAATACCATGAGCGCCCCCCTTCTTGCCAGGATAACCCAAATACAAATGTTTAAGACCATTTACAGTAGTGGAGTGACCATTAGAGGTCACGGAAATAGTCGATAGTTCTTTACTATCACTTGCACTCCAAAACCACTGATTCCGTTTTATATCTAAAACCTCTTCATTTTCTTCATTAGATAATCTAATACTCTTCCAAAGTTCACTATTAAGCTCCGGATTTCCTTCCAACGCTTTAAGCATCTGTTTTTCCTGCTCTCCACTCATATAAGTCGACGGATTTTTCAGCATAATCCAGGCCTCTACAATGCGTACCGTTAGCCATTTGGGAAAATCAGTCTGTATATCTGCCTCATCCTGCTCTTGAAGCGGGGGAAGAAAAGGCAATTCAACTGAAATATCTTTCCCGGAATTCACCGTTTCCATCAGTTCCTTCATCATTTCTACGGCCTGGGTTCGTTTGCCTAACTGATTCATTACGCGAACATAGGTCATAGCAGCGGAGATCCCTGCCTGGCCGCTATTAAATAAGCCAATCAATTTTTGGGCAGCCGCCAGCATGGTCGCTCCTTTGCGCGACTGGGATTGAGCATCACCTGCACTTACCTCCATCTGCTCGGCAGCACAAATCATGGTTAGGGCCAGCATATATTCTTCATGGTCTCCGGAGGCGACTTTCTCTTTCCAGCCCTCCATCAGGGAATCAGTCCATGGTAAGGTGCTCAATATTTCTTTCCATAATGTACTCTCCGGGTTTTCGGGGGTCGCCGTTTCATCGAAAATCCATCCTGCTTCTTTAAATTCATTAATTCGACTTTCTTTAATCGCGACTATATTCATTGTATATGGGTCAACCCCTGCTTCAGGGTCATGGCCAGATAATACTCCGGGTCCCGGGATATATTCAAACAGAACATACCCCATACTAGTCAGCTGCTCTCGCAATACCGCCAGACTTTCTTTATTCTCTCCAATAGACGCCAATATGATGGGTTCAGCTGTTTCAAGTGTTTTCGCAGCCCCCTGCAGCATCTCCGCCTCCATGCCATTAACATCTATCTTCATGATGTGTATTTCCGGTTTCCCCGCAAAATTCCACCAGGCATCGAGAGTCGTTATCGAAACATCCTCTTCCCCATCCTTATCAATAGTGTTAAATTCGGGGCTTTCGGCTATCTTTAACTTACCTTTACCAATTTCTTGTCCCAACCCCCGTTTTATAATCTCAAGTTGGGTAAATCCATTTTCTGACTTGCTCATCTCCAGGTACTGACTAGCTATCGCACTGGGTTCAAAAGCATATACTGCTCCCTCACCGCCTACCTTTTTTGCCATAGGCAAAGCATAAGCACCGAATGAGCCCCCCACATCTACTACCTGCATGCCGGGTTGCAGGTACTGTCGGATAAAATCCAGTTCCGGTTCAAGCCATTGCTCTTGCTCCAGCAGTACGTACGGGGTAAGCATCTTAAGATCAGAAGGCGTACAGACCGTCACACCATCTTTGGTTTCTATATAATAGGTCTTGTTTTGTTGACCATTCAAATCCTTTGTGACTTGCTGACCATTCGCCGGTGTCTTTGTTATCATTTCTTCTGCCGCTATAGGTTGTTGTATATCCTCGGATGGTGTTTTGTTTGATTCTTCTCCTAATACAGAGTTTGTATTATCCTCGTCTTTTATCGTAATAAGAGGGGTGGTATCAGGTCCATCGGTCAATTTCTCAATCATCTCTTGAGGTAATGGTTCAATCTCAATGTGATCCTGCCATTCTTCCACCTCATTTTCATATCCATCTACCCACTGCTCCCACATTTTCTGGAAAGCTACCGAGAGGTGAGCTCCAAAGCGCTTACCGTCGCAAACCGGTGAATTTAGCAACTGGTTTCTAAGTTTAAACCGCCATTCCTTTAACTCTTCCAAATTGCTGGTCAAACCAATAGCCTTTCGTGTATAATCATCCCAACTGTCGACAACCCATTGCTCTAATCCCGCATTAATTAAATGTGTGGTAGAATGCCGTCCAGCGAAAGTAGGTCCGGGCATGGTAATAACGGGTACGCCCATATAAAGAGCCTCACAAGTGGTCAAACCTCCTGAATATGGCCAGGGATCAAGCGCAATATCAACCTTATTATAAGCGCCTAAATGATCATCGTGGGAAGTATGCCCCTCAAATTCGATGCGATCCTCAGCAATATCCTCTTCTTTCATAACTTCCAGGATTTGCTTTCGGAATGAGGCTGTATCATACTGCTTGCTCTTCAGGTATAACCGACTTTGGGGCACTTGATGCATAATCTCCGCCCACTGTTTCAATACTACCTCATTAACCTTGGTAGGGTTATTAAAACACCCAAAAGTAATATACTCATTCTTCTTAGCCGGCAGCTCCCCTACTTCCGGAGCGTAAGCCGGGGGCGTAAAGGTAATGTAATCGTCCGGCAGGCGCACTAATTTTTCGGTATAGAACGGTTCTTCGCCCTCCGGACTTTCGTGCCAGTCACTGATCAGGTAGTCGAAGGCTTTCAGTCCGGTAGTATTAAACAATCCGCCTACCCATTTTACGATAATAGGCGCTGGTTCATGGGCCATTACCTCAAGACAATTTTCGGCTGAATGTCCAGATAAATCCACCAATATATCCAACTCGTCTTCACGAATAATTCTCTCAATGATTTTGGAGCTATATCCTACTACCGACCGCCATACTTCAATATTTTGGTGAATTCGACGGGTTACAAAATCAAATTTATTATTAGTCGTGTAGCAGTAGATTTCAAAATGATCTTCCGACAACTGTTCCAGCGCCCCCGAAATCATCCATCCCACCGGATGGCTGCGAAATCCTCCGGAGACAAAACCGATCTTTAACCGTTTATTCCCAGCCTTGCTATCAGGTAAAGCCCTTACTATATTATCTTGGGAAATGAACTTTTTTCCTAACCGGAGGTGTTCTTTAAAAATATGCTCTCTATTATTTTTGGGATTGTAATGTAATCCCATCAGATAGTTAGAGATAGCTGCCAAATTACTGTTAGTATCCTCAATCGCGCGGCGGTAATGCTTTTCGGATTCTTCAAACCGACTCACTTCCTGAAGACAAAGTGCATAGTTTACTCGCAGAGCTCCGTAATCTGGCTTTTCTTTGAGTAGTTTTTCGTATAACTGTATCGCCCTGTCATAATCTCCTTCCGACTTATAAAGTTCTGCTTCACTGATTTCAATAGGTGTTAGGTCACTATACATATCTTTTGCTTCAGATATCCATTTATGGGCTTTCTTATAATTCCCTTTCTTTTTATAGATATCAGCCTTCTCCAGAATAGCACGTTTATGGTCTTTCTCGATCTTCAAAGTTATATCGAATAGTTTCAGAGCTTGTCCCAAATCACCCTGATCCCGGTAAATTTCACCAATTCTAAAAGCAACTCCGGCATTTTTGGGATCCAACTGGTTGGCTTTCTGATAACACCGCAGGGCCTCATCAAGCTTGGCCTGCGAGCGGTACACCGATCCCAGATTCAGCCACGCTTTCAGGAAATCAGTTTTCCGCTCAACTGCTTCTTTCCCGTACCGCTCAGCCTTTTCGAACTGACCCAAATTATAATAATTGACCGAAAGCATATGATAGGTTTCCGGTTCTACTGATCCTCTCTTAATGGCCTTTTCAAAATACTTGGCGGATGATTCATATTCCGCTTTCTGGGAAAGCGCGATACCCATCATATGGTTGGGTATCCATGCATATTCCGGTGTACTATTATGATTTCGCAACAAAGGACGCAGTTCGGCAATAGCCTGATTGGGCTTTTGCCACTTTAAATATTTTTGGGCCTGTTCAATTTTTTTCTTCACCGGCTAAACTGTCTATTAGCGTTCAGTTTGGTATCACACCCTTTCTATTCGCAAATAAAATGCCAGCACCTATCAACGCTCCTAAATAACTTCTAAAGAGATACATGCGTATTTATTTTAGTTGGTAGACGGAAATAATTTCTTGCAAGAGGGAATAATTAGCAGGACAAATGAAATACATTAAAGCTTGACGACCTCTGGTTATACTCACTTCATCATCAAAATAGATCGAACAGCGGATCTATATAATATGAAATGACCTCAGCTACAATAAGCAGTATAATTACCGAAATCTGGCATATTCTTTGAGTGTATTTATATACCGGGTATCATGTACATTTAGTATTAAAAACTCCTAATGAGGATTTTATTTAAGTTTTTCCGGTAAAAGCCGATAACTACAGATACTTGGTATTGAAAAATATTCTTGTAACCCAATAGACCTATGCAGAATCCACAAAAAGTTTATCAACGACAAGCCGTAAAGAATGCCTCCCCCATGCAGCTGGTTGTCAAACTGTATGACCTAGTACTACAGGCTACATACCGCGAGGATGAAGAGCGTGTTAAAGATATTCTTGCAACACTTATAGAAAGTTTAAATTTTGATTATGAGCCTGCTGATGAGTTATTTCAGCTTTATAAATATTGTCAGGATCTTGCCCGAAAAAAGGAATATGGAGAAATCAGGGAGATACTGGAACCTCTGCGGGATGCCTGGGATCAGGCTGCAAACAAAGAAAAGGGAAGTAGAAACGGTATCTCGGCTTAAGAAAACTTTTTAACGAATAAACAGGTTGGCCATGAATTCTATTAGCAGTCTTATACAGCAAACCAATCCCTACGAGCAGTTTGTACAACAGCTGGTAATGATCGAAAGCCAAAAAAAGTTCAAGCTGGAAGATCAGCGAAGTACGCTAAACAAACAGCAGTCGGCCTTAAGTAACGTCAGCTCTGTTATCTCTAATTTTACTAATAAAATTGACGAACTTAACAGTGCCACTTCAAATAGCTTTAATCCGCTAAAAGCTACTTCAAGTGACGAAAGCGTAGTGCGAGTAGATTCCATCTCGGGGATGACCGAGCCAAATAATTATGACATTACGGTTAACCGGAAAGCAACCAAAGATATTATGCTTTCGAATGTCATAGACGGAACTGCAACAGATCTTGCTGGATTTGGAGACGGATCAGTAGATATCACTATTGGGGACAAAACCGAAACGATTTCAGTCACGACTACTAATGATGACGGGACCACCAAAACGAACCAGGAAGTTTTGGAGTCATTTTCTACTGCTATCAATGATTTATTAGGTGAAAAGTCGGACAGCGACGTTTTCCAGATCGATAATGACGGCAATGTTCAGCTTTCTATTAAAAGTACTGAAACCGGCTATGATGAACGCATACAGTTCAGTAATGCTAGTGGGGTTCTCGCAGAAGTCACCGGTAATATGACACACCTCGAAACCAATACCCAAAATCTGGATTCCGAATTCACGGTTGATGGAATTACCTTCACCCGAGGACAGAATACTGTAGAAAATGCCATTTCGGGCATGACCTTCACGCTTCTGGATGATCCGGGTACGCAGGAACAAATTTCTGTAACGAAAGATGTAGAAACAGCCAAAGATAATATTGACGATTTCATCTCTACCTTTAATGAGATGAATAAGAAAATCCGAAACAATACCTTTATTAATGGAGAAACCGGGAATAAAGGTCCCCTGCAGGGAATGCGATCTATCCGAAACCTGACAATTAACTTGCGCCAAACGGCACTGACGGATATGACTGCAGCAGCAGATGGCGAACTGGATAATCTGATGGATATTGGGCTTGGATTTGAAAATGACGGAACCATGAAGATTGAAGACGCCGACCTTCTTGAAAAAGCACTCACGGATCGCCCGGAAGAAGTTCAAAAACTTTTTACCGATGATACTTCACCAGTCATGGCTATGTACAATCAGGCGGAAATTTATACCCAGACCAATGGAGTCATCTCTTCGCTGGAAAGCGGGCTGGACCAAAAGATAGACTTCATTGATAATCGAATCGATTCTGAAAACCGATACCTGGAAAAATATGAGGAGCGCCAGCGGCAAGAATTTGCTGAACTCCAACAAATTCAGGATGATGGACAGCGACAGTTTAATGCAATCATGAATTATCAATCATCCTTGGGCTTCTAATAATATTTAATATATGAAGTCAATTATCTTCCATCTACGCAAGCTTGTAAGAATTAACAGGCAAATATTGAATGAGCTTAACAAAGATGAAGCTTCCACAAACACTATACGCGGAGCTTTCGAAGAACGCGAGAAACATATTAAAGAGATGGGAGAGTTAGTTCCTGAAATTAACAAAGTCGATATTTCTGATGAAGAATCTGCTACTATCGAAACTCTTTTTGAGAAGTTTGGAAACCAGGCAGAAAAGATACAGAATGCGCTCGATCATATTGTTAAGAGTTCACGTGATCATCTGGGCGATGCTATTAAGCGCCGAAAGGCAGAAGAGGGCTATCAATCTTTAAAATAAGTAGATAATTCAGTAAATTAATTCTAAAACTGAATAACAGCATTATGGATATCAATAAAATTGAAAACCGGATCAGTGGCAGTAAGTTTAACAAAACAGATGCTGCATCAAAAGGACAGGAAACTCCCAGTACGCTAGGAAAATCCCAAGCGGGAGACTCACCAAAAGACAAGGTTTCTCTGGGCGACTATCCTTTTAGGAATAATGATCAACTTTTTGCAAAACTTGAATTGGAAAAACTAAACGAATCTTCATCAGAACGCCTGCAAGAAATAAAAACGCAATTAAAGGAATTTAAGGAAGCTGGCGAAGCCTCAAACGAAACAGCCTTGGGACAGAAAATTAACGATCCTTCTGTTTGGGAAGATATAGCACATAAAATCCTGCAATAAATAGGATTCTTCGATTAAATTCTATCATTTTCCTAAGTACTTTCTTTAACGACTTTTAGAATCGAATCCCTTTCTTTCGATTAAACATTTCTCCTTGGACCTTCCCGGGGATTAATCCTCATTTCCTTTCCTTATTAAATAAATTCAAGACTACTTACTCCTAATTTAGAGTGTTAGTTCTAGTACTATTTTTGTATTTTGAGGGCTATAAATATAATTTTGGGATTTGTGCTATTATAACGGCCTATATTACTTTCAAAAACACTATTTTTCTTTCGAGTTTCTTTGATAAAAGCTTTTAATATTAATTAAACGTTTATATCGGGGGATAACCAGATAAATCTACAGACGATCATTATCTCCCCTTCCAGTTTTCCCTGAACGGAAAACAAAATGAGTTATCTATGAAAAACCACGTATTGATAGTTGAGGATGATGAAATGCTCCTCGAATTCCTCGAGGAAAATTTATCTGTTAATGGTTATAAAGCAACCGCCTTTGAATCCCCAACTGGAGCTATTGAATTCCTTGAAAATAACGGTGTAGATCTTGTTCTCACCGATGTTAAAATGGATGACATGACTGGGGACGAAGTACTTTCACATGTACTGGAGAACCATCAGGAGACCGGCGTTATCATGATGACGGGATTCGGGAACATCACCCATGCGGTCCGGGCGCTGCAAAAAGGAGCCTTCGATTATATTACCAAGCCTTTCAAGGCCAAGGAAATTATTTTCCGGATTGATCGCTATTTTGAAGCCGGCTCTGCTTTTAATAAGCAGCACAAAATAAATGCCTTTACCCAGGATAAAAAGCAAAAAGAACCTAAGAAAACGGCGGAGGAGTCTTCGGAAGAGGTTATCCAACAGGCCGAAAAAAGATTTATTGGAGAAAACAGGCAGGTCAATCAGCTGATGGATATTCTCCCTAAAATTGCAACGAGCACGGCGCCTGTAATGATCCAGGGGGAAAGTGGTACTGGGAAAGAGGTTTTTGCAAACCTTATTCACAAGAATAGCAACCGCTCTGATGCTCCCTATATCAAGATTAATTGTGCAAATCTTCCCCGGGAATTGGTAGAAAGCACGCTTTTTGGCCACGTTAAAGGGGCGTTTACAGGAGCAATATCCGATCAAAAAGGGGCTTTTGCAGAAGCCCACGGAGGCACTATACTTCTTGATGAGATTACTGAAATCGATATCCAGATACAGGCCAAACTTTTGAGAGTACTGCAGGAGAAGGAATTTCGGCGGGTAGGCAGCCAAAAGCCTATTGAATGCGATGTGCGAGTCATCGCAACTTCCAACCGTAACATTGCGGAAGCCATAGCCGACGGGAAATTCCGTGAAGACCTTTACTATCGGCTGAATGTTTTCCCTATTTCTATTCCTCCCCTTAGAGAACGAAAGGAGGACATTCCATTATTGGTGGATTATTTTATCAACCGGTATACTGAAAAATATGGGCTGGAATCCAAGGAGGTATCTGACGATCTCATGGAGGTCCTTATTGATAGAAAATGGAACGGCAATGTTCGCGAGCTGGAAAATAAAATTCATCGCGGTGTAATCCTGTCAAAAGACAACGATGTTATTACGCTGGATCATGTCGAACAAAATATGTTCGCCAAACTGGATCTGGAAGTAAGTGAGGAAGTGCTTTCTGACTTACCCCTTATGTCTATTGAGGATATGGAGCTCCAGTTGATCAAAAAAGCGCTCGAACATACCCAAGGTAATCAAAAAGAAGCGGCTGAAATACTGGGCATCACGGATCGTACCATCCGAAATAAGATAAAAAAAGCTTCTTCCAATGATAATAATGAAGAAAGTCAATAAAATGGCTAATCAGACAGAATACTAAGGCGTTTCTTATACAATATTCGCAACGATATTCCGGGCTTTATCCAAGCGATTCGTTTTGGTCAGCACAACTATTAAACGCCTTTTAAAAGTCTGATCTTCCGGATAGGCATTGTGCAGTTTATTATAGACATCAGCAACAAAACCATACCATTCCTGCGCCATAAACATATCCATAATATCATTCAGCTCTTCTTTCTGCTTTTCATCAAGCTGATCAGGCAATACATTTTTAAATAAACGATTAAACAGGTGAACCGATCGTTCAAAATCAGATAGTTCAATAGACAAGACCAGCACTTTATATAAAAGCGATCGATCTACATCTCCCCTCTTATATGTAAATAATTCTTCAAAATAGTCCGAAGCTTTCTGTCTATTTCCGGCCTTTAAGGCGATATTGGCTAGATTGACTAATGTGATTTCACCATTCATAATTTTATCAAAGCTGGCTCTGGAATAGAGCGACTGCCGCTCAAAGTATCTCCGTAATACCGCATGCGCTTTCTGCCATTCCTTTTGGAGCTTATGAATTTTATACTGAATAAGATAGGGAAGCGACTGCAAGGGTTCCGCCTTTATGGATTCCTGGGTAAGGGTCATCGCTTTTGTCCACTTATGTTGCTCTGCCATACAACTTGCCAACCCGTTAACGGCTGCTAACCTGTCGAATGGAAGAAGTTTCTTTTTCTTTAACAGCTGACGATACTGGGCTGCCGACCGGACATATTTTTTCTCCTGGAAATAACGGTCTCCCTGCACAAGGTATAGCTTGGGAGCATAATTTTTCACCGAAAGTTCTTCCTCTACATCAATATGTGCAACGGGGCTGCTTTCTCTTTCGATTAAAATAGGTCGATTGTACAGCTTTATATCCTTTTCCCTGATATACCGGGTACAATCCGGTAAATTTTGTCCTTCGTATAATGACTCTCCGTCGATATCCGTATTTACCAGCCGCATTTGGTAAAACTGCCTGATGCTACCACCGCCGACTTGACGAATTAAGGCGGGGCTCCACACATTAGAAGCTAATGACTCCTCTTTTGGAAAATCACTAAAGCGTATTTGCTCATCATCTTCTACAAACAACACCCACTCTTTTTCCGCCCTCCTGACCAATCGGTTCCATATTTCTGAACGTTTTTTATTATCATTAGCATAAGAATACCAGGCAACTTCTTTAGGTAGTCTGGCAGGCCGCTTTCCTTTTCCGGCAACCGTGACATTACAAAACTTTTGAGCCCAATCCTTAATTTTTTGACAGTCCAGGTACTTCAAATCAGATAAAAACACAACCAAGTCGGCCCAGCTTATCGCTTCTTCTCTTTTAGTTAAAGCGGAGGTAAGTTGATACTTCATAAAACGATATTCTTATATTAAATAAATTTATAGAATCAGATATAGTTAAGCAGAACATTCTTAAACATCTTGCTGTGTGCCGCTATTGCAGATTCGTAAGCCACCTGATTTCGCTGCAACTTAGAAAAAGCTTCGGCATAGTTTGTATCTACCAGCTCACTTACATCCGACTCTTGTGTAATCTTTGTGGATTCGTACTGTTCAAACATAAAATCCATTCGATTGATATTATCCCCCAGCTTTGAGGTCAAATTAGTTACGTGTTCTATGGTTTCATCCCCATCAGGTAATAAGTCATTTAGGGCTTCATCATCATTGTTTCTCAGAGCGTCCTCCACATTTCCGATGATATCAAAGAGATCACCGGCGTCTGTATTCGCAATCTCCTGCCCCGTGATACTTATATCAATTTCAACGCCGTCTGCTGCAACTATATGGGGTGCTTTATTATTACTGTTATTTGTAACCACACCACCGGCTAGCTCAAATGGCTTGTCCCCACTATTCGTACCGGCAAACAGATAACGATCACCATACTGGGAGTTCAGACTATCCACGATGCGTCTGCGGATACCAGAAATCTCATCGGCCATTGATTCCCGCTCACTTTCGCCAACGGTGTCCGAGGCTCCCTTCACCATTATATCTTTAACCTGGATAAGACTGTCGATTACGCCATTCATGGTATCCTGAGCAAGCCGGCCCTGGCGCAGTCCACTATTAATATTACTCTGATACTGCTCGGTCTTCTTAAGATTTCCTTCTATAATCCTGCTGCTTTGAAAAGAAACCGGATCCTGAGACGGAACCCGAACACTACGTCCGCTCGACAGGTCGGACTGTATTCCGGCCATCTCTCGACGATTCTTATTCACATCCCGCATAAAACTATCAAACATTGTTTTTTGAGTAATACGCATAATAAATCTATCTGACTATACTGATTAAGGTGTCGTACATTTGCTGGGCTGAACTCATAACTTTAGCCGCTCCCTGATAAGCATTTTGAAACTTGATCATTCGACTGAGTTCTTCATCGATGTTAACTCCTGCTGTTTCTTCCTGCTGTCTTTTCAGCATCTGAATCTCCGAATCCCGGGCTTCTATGGCAGAGCTAAGAGCACTTAGCTCTTCACCGGGCTTACTTATAATTCCCACTGTGTATTCTGTAAGACGTTGATTAGTCGTAGAGTCACCAATAATCTTTTCATTTCTCAGGTTGGCTATTTGAGAGGCTACTTCTCCATTCCCTTCTTCTCCGGCCGTATCTGATGCTGCCAGATGTCTCGGGTTATCGACAATAGCCTGATTAAGCTTGATATTTTCAGCTGTTGTACCGGCGGGATCAAAAAATGCCCGCTGAGTATTGTCTTCAAGTCCATAACCACTGCTATGGAGATTGTTAATCTCTGTTACCACCGTAGAAGCGATATTATTAAGCTTTTTCTTAATCTCAGGAATACCCTCTTCATACATCTCAATCTCCGCTCCTATTTTTCCTCCCTGGGGCTCTATCACGTAACCATTATTTAACCGCAACCGAAATTTCTTATTTACGTCATCAATTTCGGCCCGGATATTATAGGCCTGATCTTCATCCAGAACTTTATGGCCCCCTATCTCAATTTGAACTGCTCCCGTATCCGTTACCTGGCTTTCAAAGTCAACCAGCTCAGAAAGCTCTTGTAACTTTGCCACTCTTAAATCCATACTGCTATGGTCGGGCTGTCCTTTAGCCTCACTTTGCTTGATTGAATGATTTAGTTCATTAATATTATTCAACAGACTATTGATAGAATCCAGCGTCTTACCCGCGAAGTTTTGCACCAAATTACCTGTTTCATCAATACTGCGACTCATCTCATGCAGCTTGCTGTTAAACTGCTGGGTTTCATTGATAAGATTATTTCTTACACTTACATCCTGTGGATTACTTGCAAGCTCCGAAAAATTATCGAATAACCCCCCAATCTGGCTATCCAGATCCTCTCCATAGTCGGTAACCATGGTTGCTTCCAGTTTTTCATATATTTCTGACTTTTTCTCCAGGTAGCCCAAATCCTGCTGCTTTTTATTGAGCAATACATCATTCATTCCATCGCGCAGGCGGCTTACATCGTCTATGTTTACTCCAAGTCCTGCGTGAAAGCCATCTATTTGCATACCATTGGGCGATTTTTCTACCCGCTGACGGCTATAACCGGGTGTGTCGGCATTAACAATGTTGTTTGAGGTAACCGACAAAGATCGTTGCGAACTTTGCAGGCCACTTTTCGCTATTTCAAATAATGATCTCATAAATTATGCTTCTTTATTTACTGCCATTCCGGATGAAATATCTTCCTTTCGGCCACCTGGACTATAATGTGTATTCTTGCGGTTATTTAAACTGTAAATAGCATGCATTAGACTCGCATTTCTATTTAGAGCAAAATCCAGTAGGTCCACCACCCGGTTATGCTTTCTCTTAAGCTTCAGGGCTTGCTCCTCAATTAGTTGTTTCCATTCATCAATAGTGGATGTGGCGTTAGGAAATAGTTTCTTTAATTGGTCCATTTGTACCTCCTGCTCTGCCCCTTCGGGTAAGTTCAGAATCTGGTATAACTGTTCTACAAAATTCTCTTCCTGTTCGTTAAACCGTCCCCGGAGATCGGAATATTCTTCCGTATACTTTTCGATCTCTTCATTATTAGCAGCAACAATTGCATTAATTTGCTTATCCATAACCGCTAACATTTTTTCGGCTATATGTTCCAGTTCATCTATAATGCTTCCCATCTCTTGAAATGACTCACGTACCCTTTTTTCTGATTGCATGGTATTTAGTTATTTACTGTCTATTTCCATTAAAACGATGTTCTCTTCTTCCAATGTTCGTTAATCATATCAGCCATTCCCAGTTTTCCCTGCTTAGCTATCTCATTAGCAATTGTTTCAGTTATATGCCGGCGATACAAATTATTGGATTGTCCAAGCACACCATTGTTATCGCCCATTTTGAAAGAATCTTTAGTTAACTCGCTAACTAACTTACGAGCGAAAATTTCTTCAAAATCAGTAGCAATTTCTTCCTTTTTGATTTCATCACTGCGACTTTTACTGATTTCACCTTGCAGCGCATTCATAGCAGAATTAATTTCCATAATGCTTATCAAACCTATTTTTATTGGATAAAATTTTCTTAGAAAATCCCTGGATATTTTACATGACTATAAGCTCACCTTGCAATGCCCCGGCCCGATCAAGAGCCTGGAAAATGGAAATAATATCCCGCGGGCTCATTCCAAGAGAATCAAGGGCTTCGGCCAGTTGCTGGACATTAGTGTCTGACTCAAAAACTACATTCTGAGCCGACTCCTCGCTTATTCCTATATCGGGCACCGGAATAACTTCAGTATCTCCGCCACTAAATGGAGGAGGCTGACTAACAAAAGGAGTTACTTGTGTTCTAACCTGTACGCTTCCATGTGAAACCATGGCATTGTCAATCGTCACATCACCGCCTGCTACAATCGTACCTGTACGTTCATTAATTACAACGCGCGCCGGCTTATCCAGTGTAACCTCCTGTTCCATGATGGTGCTTACAAATATATTTCTAGTGCCCTGACCCTGAAAAGCAGCCGGCCATTCAACCTGTACCAATCCCGGATTATATACCGAGGCAATTTCTTCATCAAAATTATTATTGATCACTTCTGTAACACGACGCGCATTAATAAATCCCGGTTCGTCCAACACCAGCCCCAGTGGCTGATCCGGATCAAGTTGAAAATCATTATTTTGCTGTACAATTCCGCCTCCCGGGATAGTTGCGGTCAGAGATCCATTTCTTGACATACGGGAACTTCCTATTTCTTCTTTTATGCCGCCTACCACCAGTGGGCCCTGTGCTTCCACAAAGACTTCTTTGGTTGAGGGATCCATTAAGGGTGTTTCTAAAAGTACACCCCCTTCCAGGCTGCTCGCATCTCCCAGGGAAGAAACCGTAATATCAATCTCGCTTCCTGAGGCATGATAGGGACCGATAACAGCCGTAACCATTACGGCAGCTACATTGCGGGTACGCAGACGATCCGGATTAACGGTAATGCCAAAATTATCGAGCATATTAGCAATAGACTGAACCGTGAATTCAGCTCCCCGCCGACTAATAGTTCGGTCGCCGGTTCGGTCCAGGCCTGTTACCAGTCCATAGCCCACTATTTTTTTAGCATGGGCGTTCTGCACCTTTACTAAGCTATTTAACCGGCTTTGCCCCTCGGCCTCAGAAATAAATGCGGTTGATATCAGTAAACATATACAGAAGAACGACAGTCCATATTTCGTATTAATCATTTTCATTTCAACTGTTAAAAATTAGTTCATACTTTTAAGAAGGACTGCGGCACCCAGTGCAATCCCGACTCCTGTCAGAGCCACTCGTTTAAAAAATCCTTCCTTTTTAGTGACCCCCCGTACATCTCCATCCTTTTCATAATTTATACGTGCATTTGCCAGTTGATACGACAAGACCTGATTCCGACCGTTAATATCCCGGGGACGTACTATGCCTTTTAAATCCATGGTATGGCGTTCCCCATTTATTTCTGTCGACCGGCGACCTTCTATCACAAGATTTCCACCATTGGTGATATCTGTCACTTCAACACTCATTATACCCTCAAGCAATTGCCCCTGATCTGTCCGAACCCGTTCATCAGAATCGTAGTTAACCTCTGCATTAGTCCCAAAGGTTGGCTGGAAAGGCAAAAAATTGCTGGATGTTGATCCCCCTGCAGCCCCAGCAGCATTAGAAGAATTCTCTGCCTCAGAACTGGTACTGCCCGAAATGTTTTCCTGAAGTATAACGGTTATGATATCCCCAACCTGACTGGCGGCATTATCCTGGTACATAGAATTTTGTGCCCATACCGGTGTGGCTATTACCATTAACAAAAGTGTTACCGATGCGGTATTTCTAATCATTATTAAAGTGTATTTTTCCATTTTGTTACTCCCGGGCTGATAACTTCGCCCTTATATTTTTTTCTTGTTTCTTCGCTGTAAATTCTGATTTTATCTCCTTTGGCACCGGGTTCACGCGCTTCACCCACCAACTGAACCTGAATGCCCTGCTTCTCAATAATAAGTTTTACCCGATCGCCCGCCTCTATGATATATTCTCTGCTTACATAAGATTTTCGTACTGGCTGGCCTGCGAGAAGGGTCCTGCGCAGGATTTTCCCCTTCATTGCGTTAATATCTTCCATCAGATCTCCTTTGTTGCGCATTAATGAGACCCAGCGTTCCTGGAGATCCTCTTCTTTAATCACTTCTCCCCGGGAAACACGGCGGCTTACCACCGGTATCTGCTGCTCTACTTTTACCGTCAGTTGAATACTGGCCTTTTCCCTGTTTCCCCGGTTCTTATATAACACCTCGAAATCAGTATATCGCCGTACTTCTCCCTTTAGCTCAACGGAGAGGATATCCTCGGATTCCATATTCAATAGACGCTGTGGAATCCATCGTGGCGCAATATTAAAACGATATTTCCCGGATGAATAATAATTTGTCAGTCCTTCTCTGGCCTTTTCAAGAATTATGTCTTTGGCATCTGCGCCTTTTTCTTGCACCTCACCAAGATAAGTTCCAGCTGACCAATTAAACCGTTCTGTCTCTCCCAATAATAAAAACGGCATACTCTCAGCCTTTGCTGCGGTTATTACCGATATAGCAAGGCTGAGAGTTAATACTGACGCTATGAAAACCGTTCTTTTCACCAACTTTATTATCGCTTAATGGAATTGGTAACGGACATCATGTCTTCAGCGGACTGCACCATTTTCGAGTTGGTCTCGTAAGCTCGCTGAGCCTCAATAAGCCTTACCATCTCCGTTACAACATCTACATTAGAACTCTCCAGAAACCCTTGCTGTACGGTTCCAAAGCCTTCAGCTCCCGGACGATCAATAAAGGGCATACCCGATGCTTCGGTTTCCATAAAAATATTGTTCCCCTTTGCTTCGAGTCCACCGGGATTTGAAAACTTGGCAAGTTCGATCTGTCCGAGTTCAATTTCCTGGTTATCTCCGGCCATCAGAGCCGTTACGGTTCCATCCTGTGCGATTTCTATGGCTTTTGCCTCCTGCGGCACTTCTATCTGATCTGCAAGCGGTAATCCTGAATTGGTTATAAGCATTCCGCTGGAATCTCTACTTATATTACCATCGCGGGTATAGCCAATAGAACCGTCCGGCATTTCTACCTGAAAGAATCCTTCGCCGTTGATTCCCATATCCAAAGGATTCCCCGTTTCGGTCATTGCCCCCTGTGTATAATTGCGAATAGTAGCAACCGCCCGGGCTCCGTGTCCTATTTGCAAATCGGGACTATCGTTTGATATCCTGTTCGCTGCTGCTCCAGGTTTTGAAACAGCAACGTTTTCATAAAACATATCCTGGAATGCGATAGTGCTCCGCTTAAATCCCGTTGTACCTACGTTTGCCATGTTATTGGCAATATTATCTACGGATTTTTGCTGAGCACTCATTCCAAGTGCCGCCGTACTTAATGCTCTAAACATATCTTATATATTTTGTTGTAATTTAAAATTGGCCAAGCTTTGATGTAGCCTGACTTAACATTTCATCTGTAGTTCTAATTGCTCGTTGTTGTGACTCAAACATCTTTACTGTCTTCATCATATCAACCATTTCATTCAGGGGATTAACATTTCCCTTTTCATAGTACCCCTGCATAATGCTGCTTGAGTGATCTTCTACCAGCTGTTCTTCCCTAACCGCAAAATAATTACTCCCCTGGCGTTCAAGTCTCGAAGTGTCTTTAACTTCAACGGTCATAATCTTATCAAAAACCTCTTCATCAATACGGATTGTCCCATCAGTGGCAACCTCAATCTCTGCACTCTTGTTATTACGACCACTGGCCTTGATATAATCGGGCATATTAATAGGACCTGAATTGCCTATGACACGGCCGCCATTCCCATCAACCAAGTACCCATCTGTATCGATGCTAAACCTTCCATCCCGGGTTAGTTGCCTTCCATTCTGCCCTTCTACCATAAAGAATCCTTCGCCCTTGATAGCGAAATCGAACTTATTATCAGTAGCTTCCAGTACTCCCTGGGTCATATCTACCTGCTGCATGGGAACGGTTCTGGTAACTTCTTTACCGTCGACCTGCTCTTTAACCATCTGATAAAATACCTTGTTTCCCTTAAATCCCGGTGTATTTATATTGGCAAGGTTGTCAGCAGTGATGTCCTGTGTCTTCGATAACATCTGCATGGCCCGCATCTGGGCTTCTAATCTTTCTATCATAGTATCCTAGCTAGGTCTTGTTTAGAATTCATCAACCGGCTCCCGCCAGCCCGGATAGTATATACCTTCAAATTCTGTGCCACTTACCCATTTTGCACATCCATAGCGATAGTAACGACTAAGAAAAGCCCCTAAAGTTTGTACACTGGTTTCCTCTCCCAATCGCATTATATGCTGCTTTCTATCTTATTTATTGGGAGTTATCCCCTGTATTAAAAATTATACGTTGCCTTTACAGGCATAGAGACATTCGTATATGAGGCATCCGAAAAAAATGGAAATGTTTTCCGCTCTTGTGGATGTTTTCTCCCTTTTGATAAATAAAACCCATCATTCAACCGCAAAGATCGGCAACATAATAACTGGTACTGTATTTGTTTCATATAACACATCATGTCAGATCAAAACTCAGCGCAGGAAAAAACAGAAGAACCCACCCAACGACGGATAGAAAAAGCCCGCGAGGAGGGGAACGTCAGTGTGAGTACGGAGATATCATCCGTAATGATCATGCTAGTTTCCACCATAACCTTTGTAGGGATGGGTGGACTTATGTATCACCATATGAAAACGATCTTCGAAAGCTTTTTCTGGAATGCCGGTATGCCTGTAAATAACCAGGAACAGGCTCTTATGTATCTGAATGTAGCTGGCAACCATGCCATCCAGCTTATGCTGCCATTATTTATCGTACTCATTGTGACCGCTCTTGTTGTAAATCTTATCCAAACAAAGGGCGCTTTTTCCCTTAAGGCCATTCAACCCAAGGGAAGCAAAATTAATCCTGTTAACGGAATTAAGCGGGTCTTTTCAAAGCGTGGATTGGTAGAACTCGTAAAAGGACTCTTTAAGCTTTTCGTCATGGGTCTGATTGTCTATTTCACTATTGAAGCAAACATCAGTCATTTCGTCTCTTTCTCTATAATGCCTATAGAATATAGTCTCAGTGAATCGGGATCTCATATTCTTCTGTTTATTGGCAGAATTCTTGCAGCCCTACTTATTATGTCGATAGCTGATGCGGCATACCAGCAGTATCAACATAAGCAAGACCTGAAGATGTCGAAGCAGGAGGTAAAAGATGAACGCAAGCAAAGCGAAGGGGATCCTCAAATGAAGAGCAAACGTAAAGCGATGGGGATGTCCATGCGAAAAAAGCGTCTCGACCATGCTGTACTGGAATCGGATGTGGTGGTAACCAACCCAATCCACTACGCTATTGCTCTGCAGTACGATCCTGACGAAAGCAAAGCGCCCATTGTAATGGCCAAGGGGCAGCGATTAAGGGCCCAGAAGATAAAGAAATTGGCAAAAGAACTGGATATCCCCGTTGTGGAGAACAAGCCGGTGGCACAGGCACTTTTTGCCTCAGCTGACGTTGACGAGTATATCCCCGAAGATCTGTTTAGGGCCGTAGCCGAAATTCTAGCGTACGTTTATAAGCTCAAAAATAAACACAACATATAGCAATAAGAATGGCATTTAACGATATCAATACGACCATGCTTAAGGACCGGTTTTTACAGACCGATGTCCTCATTTCCTCCAGTATCATTGTTATTCTTCTGATAATGATTCTACCCTTTCCGGCAGGACTAATGGATTTTTTCCTGGCGCTTAACATTTCACTCTCTATTATTGTACTGCTGGTGGCTTTCTATACCCTTAAACCACTGGAGTTTGCTGTTTTCCCCGGGATGCTGCTTATTTTAACACTCTTTCGTCTTTCCCTTAATATCGGTACTACACGACTTATCTTAAGTGAAGGCTATGCGGGCTCGATTATCGAATCCTTTGGCGGGTTTATCGTACAGGGAAACTATGTTATCGGGATTATTATTTTTGCAGTGCTTATCATTATTAACTTTGTGGTTATTACCAAAGGGGCTACCCGAATTGCCGAAGTCGCCGCCCGTTTTACTCTTGATGCCATGCCGGGTAAACAAATGTCTATTGATGCTGATCTCAGTGCCGGACTTATAACGGATCAGGAAGCCAAAGAACGACGCGAGGAAATTGCACGGGAAGCTGACTTCTATGGAGCTATGGACGGAGCCAGTAAGTTCGTCCGTGGTGATGTTATTGCGGGACTCCTGATCACATTCATAAATATTATTGGCGGACTTGTTATAGGGACCATGCAAAACGGGATGGATATCGGAGAAGCAGCCAGGGTTTATACCTTAATGACTATTGGTGATGGCTTGGTTTCACAAATACCGGCTCTTCTCATTTCTACAGCGGCCGGAATTATTGTCTCTCGTGCTGCTTCAGAAGGCAACTTAAGTAAAGAGCTTACCTCTCAGCTGTTAGGCGATCCCAAAACACTGGTAATCGGTTCTTTCTTTATTTTCTTCCTCGGAGCTATGCCCGGTATGCCGGCACTGCCTTTCTGGGCCATGTCCGGACTTTTTCTCTACCTTGCCTATAAAAGAAATGCCGCGGAAGAACAGGAAAAAAGAGACGAGGTCAAGAAGCAAAACGAGCTGCCTGAGAAACAGGAAGACCGGGTTGAAGATTATCTGCTGCTCGACACTCTCGAACTCGAAATAGGATACAGCTTAATCTCTATGGTAGAAGAACAGCAGGGCGGTGACCTTTTAGATCGCATTACCTCACTAAGAAAACAGCTCGCAACCGAGCTGGGAATTATCATTCCTTCTGTAAGGGTACGCGACAATGTTCAGCTTGATGCAAACCACTATACGATTAAGATGCGAGGCATACAGCAGGGAGAGGGGGAATTACTTCCCGATTACCATCTGGCGCTGATACCTTCCGATTTCGATGCTAATATTCAGGGAATTGAAACCAAAGATCCCACTTTCGGGATGGATGCCATCTGGGTAAGCGGAAAAAATAAATCTCAGGCGGAAAAATTTGGTCTTTCGGTCATTGAGGCCGGAGCAGTCATTACTACCCACCTTATGGAAGTACTGAAGAAAAATGCCCATAAGCTGATTGACCGGCAGATGGTGAAACGACTAATTGACAATATCGAGGAACAATCTCCTGCGCTTATTGAAGAGCTCGTGCCCGATGGTATGCAATTAGGAGAAATACAGAAAGTACTAAAGCGCTTGTTGCGGGAACGTATTCCTATCAATAATCTTGTTACGATCCTGGAAACACTGGCTGACCATTGCCAGCAAACCAATAACACAGATGTGCTTACGGAATACTGCAGGGCCGCTCTGGCGGAAATCATTACTCAGAAATTTGTAAGTGAAGAGAACGAGGTGGTAGTGGTGATGATGGATTCCAATCTTGAATCCCGATTAATTGAGCAGGCCCAGCAGGGTAATCTTAACTCCAATACGTTGGGGCTAGATCCGGGTACGGTTGAGGTACTTTATAAAAACGCTTCCGAGATTTTTGAAAACATGATTCGCCAGGGATACGATCCCATTTTATTAACCTCCCCGGTATTGCGACATACCCTCTTTGAATTTTTGGCACCAATTTTGCCTGAAATAAATGTACTGTCGTATAACGACATTAGTCAGGATGTACAGTTTAAAACATTTGACCGACTTAGTATACAACATGCTGAATTAAATGAACCTGCATCGGTATGATACTGAATAAATTTTTAGATAAAACCATTGAAACAGCCAAGCAAAGTGCGCTGCAGATGTATGGCTATAATCTAACGGAATTAAAAAGCATCCTTCATGACAAGGGTGAAAGTGAGGATGGGGAAAGCAGAAACAACTTTTCTCAACAGGAGAAAAGCTACAAAAAATACCTCTCCACTGGTCAAAGAAAAAGGACTGGAGTTACCTTCGAGCGGTCCGCAACACCATCAGACTCAAAGAATAATACGAATGGAGATAAGAATAATATCGAATCTAAACTGACGGCGATTCGGAAATATGCCGCAGAACAAACCGCCTCGAATGAGGAAGAAATAAGTCACTGGAAAGGAGATTCAGTTGAGGATAATGGGTCGCAAAAAGAAACTTCAAAATTAAAACAAAATACTCCTTCCAGCCAGCTTTACAGCAGGAAAGATATACGCCCACGGGCCCAAAAAACGGATGACAGGATATCAGCGATGAAGAGCAAGGATCACGGTGGTCCTTCCAGAACAGTAAGCTCAATAGACAGGGAACAATCCTCCTTCAACCACAAATCTAAACCTCAAAAAGAGGAGAATAAACGAAGCCTGCATCAGCGACTTGACCGATTGGAATCCCTCATGCATCTGACTTTATCTTCCGATGATCTTAGCTATGCTTCTCATCCGGCTTTTCACAAGCTGCTTCACAAAGGAGTACCTAAGCGTTTAATTTCGAAATGGTTTCATATCATTTCCGAACAGGGCATTCATCCGAATAAACAGGAAGAACTTTTCCAGTCAAAGCTATCGTCCATTATTCAGGAAGCAATATCCGAAGTACATCCCGGTGATCCTAAAAAGCTGTTGCTTTTTACGGGGAGGTCGGGTTCGGGCAAAACCAGCTTAGTTATGAAACTAAGTCAAAAAACCCACCTCTTTGGAGGGCAAGATATTGCAGTTGTATCGATTGTGCCTGATGATTATGCGAAAATGAATTACTATACCATTCTAGAACCTTTTTGCAGAGATCATGGGATCCCCTATTATCGTCTGAAGGATGAGCAAGAACTTAATAGCTTATCCAATGAATGGAAGTCTTTTGACCATATTCTTATTGATACGCCTTCTATAGAGTTGATTGATGAGTTCTTTTTTAAACAGTTTGTAAATATCAAACAGAAGTTACAATCACTTTATGAAGCTGAAACACATTATTTGGTGAATACGGCTGTCAATGGAGTAGCTTTTAATGATCCTCTAGCCGTCCAGGTAAAAGCGGATAGCCTTGCTCTCACTCATATCGATCAATCGAATAGATGGGGAAAAACAGTTCAGCTTCTTATACAATCAGATTATGGGCTGCGCTTTATCAATAGCAGTGAATCTTTAGAAGAAGGAATTGACATATTTAGACCTGAATTATTTGCCAAAAAGCTCCTCAATTAAAAAATTGTAGACATGCAAACACTTAAAAAAATAAACTTACAGGGAAACACGAGAATGCTATTTCTTGATGTGGGAGCTGGCTGTATAAACAAGCTGCGGATTTATGATCACAGTCGTTCGCTTGGCTACATTATGAACCATAATTAAATTATTGAATATTATGTTATTACGTTTAGTTTCGGTTATATCGCTTATACAGTTCTTATTACTGATGGTCTCCGGAGAGAGTATTAATATTGCTCTATACAGAAGCCTTCTCGTATTTTTAATTCTTTTCTCCCTTGTATACCTTTCAATTTTCCTTCTGAATATTATTCAGGATAGTAAGGCTGTATCCGGCAAATCGGCGACAGCGGAGGGAGGAAGTCAACCGCAGAACAAAAATGATAAATAATGATGGCTAATAAAACGCTTCAGGAACTTGCTGAATTGTACTGTGAGGATCCCACTAGTGGATTGCGCAATGCCATTATTAGCAAATCCATGCCTTTAATTCGCAGTATTATTGGCAAAATAAATATTCCCGATCAACCTTTGACCCAGCAGGAAGATATTGAAAGTGCCGGAATAAGCGGACTACTGCAGGCCATGGATTCCTATGAGAGTGATCGAAATATTAAGTTCAATACTTTTGTTTATTATAGAATTCGGGGCAATATTATTGATTACCTTCGTAAAATTGATCAATTGCCCCGACAAAAACGCAAGGATTACGGCGAGGTTAAACAGATTATTCAGCAACTCTCCCAAGAGTTAGGCAGGGAGCCCTCAGATGAGGAGGTGGCACAGGAACTTGATATGGATCTTGGAAGCTACCGACAGCTTCTTTCAAACGTACAAACGCGCAATGCGCTTTCCCTCGACAACTCCCTCAATAACGACGACTCCAATTCCTTTTATGAAATTCACGAGAATACCGATGTTGAATGGCCGGATCAAAATCTTGTAGATAAGGAACGGGCTGAAATTCTCAAGAAGAAGATTGGCGAACTTAATGAAAAAAATCGCTTAATTCTTACTCTCTATTTTTATGAGGATATGACCATGAATGAAGTAGCGTTATTATTGGAATTATCGGAAGCAAGAATTTCCCAAATTATTGGCAAGCTTTTGATTCAACTAAAACATGAGCTGGCTGAAGAGAAGATCTTAAGCTGATTAAGTTGAGTAGTTAGTGATTAAAATGGCTCATATTTTCCCCCTCTTCTATTCTTTTCCTATTCTCACTAAATAGTCACCTAGTCATTAGTATTGGATTTTAGCCTGTCACATTCCTATTTCCAGGTCCAGACCAGAAATCCATCATTAATATACATACATCTACCTCTCTCGTCTGCACCTATTTAAGGCATTAAAATCCCTATAATTTCTATCAAATAGTCATATAGGTGTTGAAATATCCTGCTGAAGGCATCAGGCATATAAGGCAACAGCCAGGATAAGAGTACAAAACCCAACAAAAGCTTAATAGGAAGCGCAATAAACAATATGTTCGCCTGGGGCATTACGCGTGCAAATATAGCCAGCGTCAAATCGAGCAGAAAGAGCACAATCAGAAATGGAGCGGCCAGCTGGACACCAATAATAAATAGGTAGTTTGCTACTTCAAGCATAAAGGGTCCTGCATGCTGCAATTCTGCCTGGTTAATAGGTATCAACTCAAAGCTTTTGACCAATCCGCTTAAATAGATTTTATCTCCCTCCATGGCAAGAAAAACCAAGACAGCCAGCATGCTAAATAAGTTACCTACCACATCACTCTTCTGCTGCGTCATTGTATTTACAATCTGGGCAAAGCTCAACGTTATCTTGAGACTTATCAGCTGTCCCGCCATTTCAATACCTGCAAATATGAGCTGGCCCACCAATCCCAATGCAACGCCTACTAGGATTTCAAGTATGATAGCCGTAACTAAAAAGGGAAGCCCCGTTTCCAAGGGGATTAAAACACTATCTGCCGGAATGATAAAAGAAAGAATGAAACTGATTACTAGCGCAAAAAATAACTTTACCCGGGCCGGAAAAGCCGCAGAATTAAAGAAAGGAGCTGTCATCACCAAGCTGCTGACTCGTACAAAGATCAGGAATGCCGCTAATATATATTCTGGCGTTAAAAGGGACATCCTGTCTTTATGCTTGCTGAAAAGTGACTATGATTGATTATAGCTAATTGGCGAGTTCAGGGATTATTTCAAATATGCTCTCCATAAATCCTACCGCATAATTCAGCATAAACCCAAACGAAAAGAAAAGAATAAGTGCAACAACTACCATCTTGGGCACATAGCTGAGCGTCAATTCCTGAATGGAAGTAGCCGCCTGGAAAATGGCCACTGCCAGTCCTACAATAAGGGCCCCTATTAATGGCGGGGCAGAGAGTGTCACCACAGCCGTAAGCATTTCTTGCACCCAATGTAAAGCTGTTTCAATATTCATAGATAACTCAACTTTTTAGTTAAAACTTTCCACCAGCGACTGCACCAGCATATACCAGCCATCGGTAAGAACAAATATTAATATTTTAAAGGGCAGCGATACCAAGACCGGTGGCAAAAACATGATCCCCATAGATAACAAAACAGCCGAAACAACAATATCAACGACTACAAAGGGCAGATAGATCATAAAACCGATTTGGAAGGCTATGCGCAGCTCGCTCATTACAAAAGAGGGCACAACCACGTAAAAGGGTACATCATCAACAGCAGCCACCGTTTCTACCTCTGCCATATCCATAAAGAAGAGCAAATCCTTCTCCCGGGTTTGTCGTACCATGAACTCTTTTAGGGGCAGCGAGGCCTCGCTCAGGGCTTCCATCTGTGTTATTTCATCATTCAGATACGGTTGAACGGCCTCTTCATTTACCGTTTCAAAAGTGGGCATCATAATAAAAATGGTTAAGAAAAGAGCCAGCCCGATCAATACCTTATTAGGGGGCGACTGCTGGGTACCGAGCCCCATTCTCAGAAAAAAGAATACTACTACAATACGGGTAAAACTGGTCATCATGGTTATAAATGCGGATCCAAACGAAAGAACCGTGACCAAAATTAGTGCCTGGATCGCAACCGACAGGTCTTCCACATCTCCTCCTAAATCGAGAGGAGAAGTCTGTATCAGAGCCGGAAAACTAAAAGCAGAAGGTATTGATATTGATACAGAATTAGCCAACAGGCTGGCCGGTAAAAAAAGTGAAAATAAAGCTATGGTAAGAGCAACCTTTCCCCAGGAATATTTATTCATATACTTCTGTATCATAATTTACTCCTGAAGAGCTTTGAAAAAGTATCAGAAGCTGTTTTTCCATGCTCCTTTTCCGATTCTTCCCATTCCTCGTTTGTATAACGATGCAGTAAATTTACCGAGCTGGAAGTCACTCCCAAAACCCAGACTTCTTTCTCATTATTCATTCTTATTATCTGTAGCTGTGCGCCTTCTCCCAATACCTGGTTGTCTACCTGCCGTCCTTTATTACTCCTAACCGAACCTCCCCCTGACCGATCGGCCCAAAACCAAATAAGTCCTAAAATTACGACCAGTACAAAAAAGGTTAACAGTCCATTTGTAAAAAGGTTTGAGGAATCATTATACCGGCTTACTTCAGTTGCTTCCGAACTTGAAGTATCTGATTTCACTGAAAGTGAATCGATCGCCTGTTCACTATTAAAAACCTGTCGGTTTCCGGTGTTCTCTGCATAATCGATTTGTGACAATGTAAACAGCCACATCAGTAACAGGACAACAGACAGCCCAATGACGATCTTTAAAACTTTTTTAGGGCTAATTGAAAGTGATGACAGTTTCTCTCTAAGATCCATTACTTATTTTAGCAAGACGTTTCTTTGTGGTTACCAAGCTTGAAATTCGAACTCCGAAATGTTCATCAATAACTACCACCTCGCCGAGAGCAATTCGATTGCCATTGACCAGTATATCAACCGGCTCACCGGCTAACTTTTCAAGCTCCACAACAGACCCTTTAGCCAACTGCAAGACCTTTCCTAGGGGCAATTCTATCCTCCCTAATTCTACTGAGACATCAAGCTCCACATCTTTCAGCAGATCCATACTGTGAGTCTCTCCATTTTCCTGCTCATCCTCCTCCGAAAATTCAGCAAACTCAATATGCCGTGCCGATATCACTTGCTCTTGTCTTGCTTCCTTGGGCGCTCCTTTTTCTTTACCAGATTCCAAAGAATCTTTTTCTGTTTCCACAATGGGGCTTATCCGTTCGGAAGTGGTATCCGTCTGCTCATCTACATCCTGAACTTCATCAGTTTCTTCTGGTTCAATCTTTGTAGCCGGATCTCCCAATAGAAACTCAGCTCGCACCTTATTATCGGCCAGTCCTTCTATTTCCAAATTAATCCAAAAATACTCACTATGAGCCAGCTGCTCCTGCATCTCTGACTTAGACAGAACCTGAACTTTGGTGAGCTCCGGCTCTATTTCATTTTCCTTTAATTTTTTGAATACCACATCAGATAGGTCGTCAGAAAACTCTTCTAACAACTCTATAGTTGTATCATTTTTCTCCTTTTCCTCGATGCCCAGCATAATACTCGAAAGCAATCCATACCATTCCGGATCCAGTACTATGATAACATCAGCATCATGCACCTGATCCCGGGCATATAAGACAATATCTGTTTCTTTTAAATGCTCCAGCGCTGACTCATTTTCCGGACTATCAGAATTTGCAATTTCTATGTGCGTTTCCTCAAGCAATACCGAAGTTAAAAACTCCTCGATCGCAGGCAGGTATTGCTTAAATTCTTCTTTCACGTTTTCCATAATTCAGTTTATATGACCTCTTGTTCGTTAATTTCTTCAACCATTTCAAAAATTTTAACCGCTCGCCTTCCCCGTACCACTCCGGGATAACCCGACATTTTATGCACATTATTAACTTTAACCTCTAGAGGATGATCAGTGCGCTGTTTAAGCGGAATAACATCTCCTTCCTCAAGGTCCAGGATATTCTTAATCGAAAGTTTTGTAGTTCCCAGCAATGGCCTGATATGCACACTGGCATCACTGAGGGTACGCTTATATGATTCAAATGCTTCCTCAGACAAGTCTTCCGTCTCAGTTTTTTTGCCTTTTTTTAGAACGGAATTATTCATTGCCTGCTTGAGCATGCTATACGGGTAGGAAATTTGAATACTGACCTGTTTGTCCCCCAGATCAATCAAAAGCTCAACAACAATAGTAGGATCAACCGAAGCCAAATGTATATTTTCAGGCTTACTCTCATAAGTAGAAGAAGAGATGTTGAAATCCATATAGGGCTCCCAGGCAATAATAATTTCCCGGTTAATGCCTCTAACAATACGAGAAATAATTTTTTCCTCTATAGTTGTCATGGTCCGTACTTCGGTGAGATCCCCTCCGTATCCACCACTTTGTCGCTCTACCAGATGGATACAAAAACCCGGAGGCATCACCATGATTACATTTCCACTGAACTCCTCAATAGAAAGCAAATAAATTACACTGGGACTTTTAATCCGGTTGATGAACTCACTAGTTGAGAGCTGATCAATCTTTTGGAGACTTACATCTACCTTATGACGCAGTGCACTGCTAAAAACCCGGCTCAAGCTCCGTGCAAACATATCGTGGAGAGAGCGAAGATTTCGCATGATCTCCTTACTAAAAAGTTTCGGATGCCTGAAATCGTAAGATTCTACATATTTTACTTTTCCAAGCTTCTGCTCGCGCCGCTTAGATTCCATATACTTCGTTCCGTTCGGTTGTTCTTAATCATCATTGCATTACATACTTAGAGTAATACAAATTGCGTACCGAACGCCTCTCAATTGTACTATTTATTATGCTGACCAGCTCGAACCGAAGATTTTCTTTTTTTTCTATCCCCTCTAACTGTGATACGGAACGAGACGACAAATACTCAATCAAATTATTTCTGATCTTGGATATATTCACCTCAATAAGCTGTTCATCCTCCTTATCAACCAATTCAAGGGATAATTCAACCAAAAGATACCGCTGACCATTTGTATCGGCAGGATTTACAATGATCTGTTCCAACTCATATTTACCCGATTCTGTGGGAAAAAAGCTGGTAGTATAACTATAAATTGACTCGTAATTTCTTTCAATAATCGTATAGGCAACAAAAGACTGTATCACTAACAGTAGAACAAACAGGAAATATTTTCCTAAGTGTTGAAATTTTAACGCTTTGAATCTGCTCCTTTTTTTACTGCCGGATCCTTGTTCTATCGTACTATCAGCCATAACTCAGTTTTTTAAACTTTTAACGAATTCATCCTTGTACACTTACCGTGTCAGTATTAATGCTATTTAAAGCTTCAATTATATTCATGTTATTGTCTTTATACCGTACATATATTTCGACCCGTCGGTTTTGACGGCGACCTTGCGGAGTTTCGTTTGTAGCAACCGGTTTGTACTCTCCGAAACTACTAGCCTCAAATCTTCGTGGATGTACCGTGGAATTATTCCGGATAAATAATACAACAGATACTGCACGGGCCGCACCCAAGTGCCAGTTTGACCGATAACCGGTTCTATTTGATATAGGAACATTATCAGTATGCCCCTGGACCTTGACATCCCGTACCTCATCATCAAAAACACTGGCAATTTCTTTTAAAACAACCTTTGCTCTTGGTAAAAGGGTAGCCGAACCACTGTCAAAAGTTAAAGAATCACGCAAGGTTACTTTTACTCCGTCCTTGGTCTTTTCAATATCAACCTCAGACGATAATCCTTCTTCTTCCAGAAATTGTTTTATCTCATTCCATTCTTCTCGCAGTGTATCATTATTCGACTGCTTACTTGCCTCATCATTTTCAAAAACGACGCTGGTCGATGACTGGAAATGAGAAATAAAGTCGTTAAAGGTCGATACATCTATGCCAGGGGTCAAGACATACAGCAATACAAAAAACACCAGTAAAAGAGTAACCAGATCGCTGTAGGTTACTAACCAGTTTCCATTTCCAGACTTTCGTTCAATTTCTGCCATTCTGCATTTTGAAATTCAATCCATTGTTGGTAAATCTTCTGATCCCGGTCATTTCTTATCGGCAGCTCTTCATGGTATTTCAGATATTCTGCCCGGTGTTTCGGGTCAACATGAATGAGCATCTTCTTCTCCATAATTCTCGGATTTTCTCCTTCAATCATCGAAAGGATTCCCACGCGAAACATCTCCTTTCGGTTAAGATCCATCTTACTTAAATATTCCAACTTCCCGGCAAGAGGTCCCAATAACATGTTCGCAAGTATGGTCCCATACAAAGTAGTAATCAACGCCACAGACAAACCTGCCCCCAAAGATTCCGGGTCTGATATATTTTGAAGCATCAGGATCATACCGATAACCGTCCCGATCATTCCGAAAGCGGGCGCATATTCCGACATGGAATCCAGTACCTTAACTGAAATAGTCAGCTGTCGTTTTTTACTCTGGATCTCATCCTTTAAAATATTATTCAAACTTTCTTTTTGGAATCCGTCTACCGCCAGCTGGAGTCCATTCTTTAGGAAATCATCCTTTACATGCTTGATTTCCTCATCCAGTATCAACAATCCTTCCATACGTACCCTTCGTGCAAACATACGCATCAATTCCATATCGGTGCGAAGATCCACCGATTTCGCTCCCATCATTCTACGTATGGTAATAAAGCTACCTTTAATATCCTCAAAGCTATAGTTAACCATGGTTGCGGCTATTACTCCACCTGCGACAATAACAAAAGAGGAGCCACTTGCAAATGCACCAATACTGCCCTGAAGTACAATAGCCAGAATGATTAACGAAAAGCCTGAAAACAATCCAATATTTGTTGACCTGTCTAACATGTGATTCTTATCGACTTTGAAAGCAAAAACTTAACCTGTTTAATATTTTTTACAATCCATCCTTTTCCTGGTGTTAAGTTGACTGAATTCATCCACTATTATATCGGCTACACCTTACACTAGTTATCTATTCCGTTGGTAGCTTATATGTAAAGTTTAATTATAGGCTATCTGGTATGTTCTCCCGGAGGCAAGAAATAGAAAACGCCTCGCACTTATATATGGCGACCTGCACTCATATATAAGAACGAAGCGTTTTAGTTAGCCTTTAGCGACTTAGAAATCAGCTTGCGCTATCTTATCGTTTCAAATTTACTGCTTCGGTAAGCATCTCATCAGATGTACTGATGACTCTCGCACTTGACTGATATGCTCTCTGAGAAGTAATCATTTCAGTAAACTCCTGGGCAAGATCAACATTCGATCCCTCAAGAGCTCCTGAATTAATACTGCTGTCAGAAAGATTATCTGCTGAATCGATAAAAACTTCTCCGGCAGCGGAGGTTGCTCTGAAGAGTCCCCCTCCCACCATTTCTAATCCGTCTTCGTTTTGGACGTTTCCAAGCGCTAGCTGTGCCAGATCCTTATTCTGACCATTGTCATATACGCCCTGTAAACGGCCGTCTCCATCAATACTGATATCTACCAGGGAACCCTGACTGTAACCATCCTGGCTTACAACCTTAGCCGTATTTGCTCCCGAATATTGCGTGAAGGTAGTACCCTGAGAAGAATCTCCCAGTTCTACATCAAAATTCGTTGTACCTGCTCCGTTACCGGGCTCAAATTCCATATTGAAATTTCCGCCTGAGGTTACCTGTCCCATTTCATCAAAAGTTACGGTACCGGTCGATCCACTACTGATAGTTTCGCCATCGGCAAATTCCGCTTCGTATTCCCATTCATTCTCTGCAACCTGAGTAAAGTCAATTAAAAGGGAATGCCCTTTCCCAAGGTCATCGTATACCGTAGTACTCATGGTTTGCGTATTGGTTTCGCCTTCCTGAGTAACCTGAAAACCCGGAAAGTTCACGGCATCAGCATCACCGGCATTATCTATAACATTTGTAGAATCGATATTCAGTTCGCTATCACCCAGCGAGCCAGATTTCAGCTGTAACATACCATCTACCAGTGCCAGATCTCCTTGCGCTCCCAAATCTGTATTTAGGGCTGCAACCATATCATCAAGGGTTGTACCATCCGTCCCATATTCAAAGTCTGCAGTAGCTCCGGCCGTACCATCATTCTGTGTATAGGTAACTTCAATAACATCACCGACTTCCAGATCTGACGTAGTTTGGCTTAAATCATTTATATCTGTTGTTCCAGCAGCTATATTACCGCTACTATCGGTAAAAGCGCTTTGTGCCTGGACAATTTGGGTGGTACTGGTATTAGCATTTAAATTCCCGGCAAGATTAACTTCATCAGTTTGCTGGGGAGGTAAGGCATTTTCAAAATCGATACGCACATTTTCAGTGGTACCACCGCCTAATATATTTCCTGAATCATTGGCGTTATATCCCTGCACATAGTTCCCCGACTGGTCCACAAGGTTACCATTTTTATTGAAGGTAAAGTTCCCAGCCCGTGTCATTAAATTTTGGTTTCCGTTATTGACCACAAAAAAACCATCCCCCTCAATAGCCAAATCTGTGGTTTTGCCAGTATTTTCAATAGTACCTTGACTAAAGTCACGGTCTACAGAGGCAACACGGACTCCAAGTCCAACTTGGTTGCTTAAAGAAGGAGCGGACTCGCCGCCACTATTTCCTCCGATATTTTCGTTCATTAATTCTGAAAAAGATACCCGGGAGGATTTAAAACCAGTGGTATCTACGTTAGCTATATTATTACCGATCGTATCCATTTTGGTTTGAAAACTTTTCAAACCACTTACCCCGGAATTCAAAGATTTTATTAAAGACATAATCTACTCCTTTATTTATTGAATGAAGACAACGTAATTTTCTTGCTGTCTGATTTATTAAATTGATAATCGTACATTTTTATTTAAGTTCTTAAAGACTGTTGCCGACCGTTTCCACATCTCCTATAGGCACTTCTACTCCATCAATAGATAGCATAACGCCATTGCCGGTAAAACGAACTCTATTGGCTGTTCCCTCTGTAAACATCCTGTAATCCACAGCCTTCTCCCCGTTAGAAGCGTCCACTTCGACCGTATATTCTCCGTCGGGCAAAGAAACACCATCATTATTTTTACCGTCCCAAGTCCAGCTGTTTTCTCCTTTTCCTACACCTGTAAATGATTCCCTTCTCACTTCACTTCCAGAGGCATCCTTTACTATAATATCCATCTCTTCGGCTGTATTATTCAGCTCATACTGGATGTTTACATCTCCGCCATCTTCCAGCGTAATCCTGTTACTCAAGGCTCGGACATGCTTGCCCGTCAGGGAAGCAGCCATGGAATTGCTCATTTCCGTTCGCATCATTTCCTGGCTGTCTTGCAATGAAGATAAGCCGTCATTAACCCCAATCAGCTGCTCCACTGAATTAAACTCGGCTAGCTGGGATGCAAACTCCTTACCGTCCATCGGATTAATAGGATCCTGATTCTTCATTTGAGCCACTAATAGTTGTAGAAACTTATCCTTTCCAAAACTGTTACCATCTTCAACTTTAGTACTATTTGCTTGTGCTTGTGCCTGAGCACTTATTGCTCCTATATCCATAATCTTTACTCCTTGTTAATTATGCTGTCCATTCCATTTGATTATATCCGAAGTTTCGGACAGCTTTAAAGTTTGCTTTTCCTGTCTCCCCAGATCCGACCTCACTGCCCCCAACTCCAGCCCGACCTCCCTTCCTGTTGTGAGAGGCTGAAGGGCTATCTGAGAATTGCGAGGCGGTATCTTCCTGTCCGTTTTGTTCAAACTGGAGGTCTATCTGCGAACCGAACTCCTGCTTCAAATGCTCCCGAATCTGTTGCAGATTCTGTTGCAGAAGTTTACTCAGATCCAGATTCATTGCTCCCAGCTTTACCTGTAGCACGCCTTTAGCTTCCCGAACGGAAAGCTGAAGTTTCTTTCCATCATCCAGCACGAAATTATGCTTTTGCCAATTTTCAGGATTCTTTTTCGCTTCCGAAGCGGCTTTCAATACATTCTGAGTTAATGCCGGTAAAATCCTTTTCTTTAGAGAACCATTGGCTATTGGAACCTGACCCAATTTAAATGCTGCTGAAGAAGCGTTTTGCTGAATCGTTTCTTTATCATCGTCACTTTCGACAGAGTCAGCTGTGTGCTCCTTCCATATTATATCTTCTCCATCCATAAGAAATGTCGCATCTTCCTGACCAACACTCCCATTTGAACTACCTGCTGTATTTGGTTGAGAAGATTCACCCGGATTTCTTATGCCTGAAAAGGGTACGCGACCCGAAAATGTATTTCCTCTGCCTTCTGCTCTTTCCGTCAGACTTAAAAAACGATTTTCCGCATTGCTATTTTCTTTCTGCCGGTCTTTATCCACCAGTGCACTTTTCATTTCCAATCCCTTTTCGGAGGCTCCTGCGGAAGTGCTTTTCAGGGATAAATCATCTATAATTTCTCTCTGCTTCTCTGAAATTCTCATTCCTTTTGAGGTTGCTTCCCGATCTGGTACAGCTTCCCCTTCAGAGGAGGAGAAACGCTCCATTCTACTTTTACCCCTGCTCGCTATCTGTTCTGGCCGACTCTGTGAAACTCCTTCTTTATTTTCCTTTCCGGAAAAAGAATCAACACCCCTATCGGTAGAACGTATTTCCTTTTCATTATCCCTGTTATTCACCACAGGATCTTCCTTTTGCTCGGCAGGCTTATTCTCTTCAATAGTCTTTTCCTGTCCTTTAATTTCCTTTGCAGACTCATTGAAATTGGATACTTTATCTCCGCTTTTTCCGCTGATGGCAGCCTCTTCTTTTTTAGACACCCCAGCATTTGAGACGTCACTATCGGCTTCACCGGACAATGATAAACGGGACTGCCCTTCTTGGCCCAATTTATTTAGTACTCTTTTCAGCCGGGTTATCAAATCTTCATCATTCAAACTCTCATCCGATAATACCTGAGATAAATTAGCGGCTACTGTTTGAGCCCGATCTGACGATAACGCCTGTTTTAATGCAGTGATCTCTGTTTTCGATAACTGATCTACTAAACTCTCACCATTGCCATTATCGCCTGAGATATTCCCTTTTAGGGGAGACATTAGTTGGTCATTGAGAGCTTCTTTTTCAGATTCAGACTGCTGGATGTGATTACTTCCATCGCTTACTACTTCTTTACTTTCAGTTCCCACATCTTCAATGTTTTGCAACTTCGAAACAGGACCCTGTTCGCTTTGTTTCAGCTGTTGAAACAGCTGTTTCATTTCTTTTTTTAGGTTTTCATTCTCTGAATTACTGCCTGACAATTCATTGGAAATATTGCCCATCAATACATTTGGCAAAAGCTCATTCTTTTCTTCTCCATTATCCTTATCTACAGATCCAGTACTCTCTTCAGGTATCAGGCTAGCTAATACATCCTGCTTCGTCTCGTCGTCTCCTTTTCCTTTCAAGGAATTTAACAACGATTGAAAAAGCTTTTCGGAAGAAATTTTTTCTCCTTCTCCATTATTACTATCAGAGCTATTCTTTAACAGTGCCGCCTTCTCATCCTTTCCGGCGTTAGATATAATCTTTCCTATCATTACATTACCTCCGTCATTAATTTAGCAGCACGCTTGGATTCAAGTGATCGCAGCAACTTCCTCCGCTGCAAAGAACTTCCGCCCCTGTACAACCGGACCAGCTGCTCATCACTCATTTCATTAATAATTGGCGCCAGATTTTCATCATCAAGACTCAAAAAGCTTTTAATATTTTCTTTGAACTCTTCATTATTTTCATCCGAAGCATTCGCAAGGGTTTCCGCTTCCTCAGAACCTTCTCCTTCTGCTGGAGCTGCGGTCAGCTTCTCTATTTCTTCGATCTTTATTACCAGTTCATTTTCCAGAGAATCATTCACTGTACGAAGTGAATCCAAAACTTTTTTCATCTCTTGGTTATCCTCATAAAATTTTGCTGCCTGCTTTTTAAGGGTTTCAAAATCTGCTCCAACCGGAGCTACATCAATGTTCTCGGCAGCTATTCCGAGGTTCTGATTACTCTCAGCCACCTGTTCATATTTTTCTTCATTGATATAAGGAAACAGGAAATAGATGACGATAGCCAGAGGGATTAATGGCCCTATAATAAATCCTATTATTTTTAACAGCTTCTTTATATTCATTGCTTCTTATCGACTAAAACTTTGGGTCGCGATTTCATCCATAACTTTCTGCTGATAACGGGATACTTTTTCTAAAAACTCTTCCCGCTCCTCTTCCTTTACCTTTTCCATTATATGCCGCTCCTTATGGACCGCAGCCAGTTTATCACGCTCCTGATCTACTGCATTCTCAACAATTTCCAGACTTCCATTAAGCTTTTCCATCTTTTGGTGTACCTGGTGTATATATTCTCTGTGCCTTTTAAGATTGTGCAGACTCTTAAATTCTTCACTGCCTTCCTCATCAAGATGGCCCTTCAGTTTTTCTTCAAGCCGTAGCCTCTGCTCACTGAGCTGTTTTTTCTCAGATATCTTTTTGGCTAGCTTCTGTTTCTGAACCTTTTCTTCGTGCTCACGTACCCTTAAAACCGATTCAAGAGAAAAATTAAATTTCATAGCATTCTACACATCTTTATTTGATAATCTTTTTCAGTGACTTCCAGATATCGCCCCCGAAATCTGCCTCATGTATATCTTGTATCAAAAATGATTCCAAATCCGGTCGCTTTTCTATGGCTTTATCAATTTTAGGGTTTGAGCCTTCTACATAGGCTCCGATATTGATTAAGTTTTCGGCCTCTCTATAGGTGGCAATCAGATCCCGTACTTCTCCCGCTAATTTACGTTGTTCGGGTGTTACCACATTCGGCATAACCCGGGATATACTTTCGGGAACATCAATAGCGGGATAGTGATTTTTATGGGCTAATCGCCTTGAAAGAACAATATGGCCATCTAAAATGGATCGAACGGCATCAGCTATAGGCTCATTCATGTCATCATTATCAACGAGCACGGTATAAATTCCTGTTATACTTCCCTCTTCCGTTTTGCCTACCCTTTCCAAAAATTCAGGCAGCATCGAAAATACGCTCGGCGTATAACCCTTGGTGGTAGGAGGTTCTCCTGAAGCCAGTCCCACTTCTCTTTGAGCCATCGCTACCCGCGTAACGGAATCCATCATTAAAAGGACATTTTTTCCTCTGTCACGGAAATATTCTGCAACAGCTGTAGCCGTGTAGGCGGCTTTTATCCGACTCATTGCTGACTTATCGGAGGTTTCTGCCACTACAATTGAACGCTGCATAAGCTCATCATCAAGCGTATCATCCAGAAATTCCTGTACCTCCCGGCCCCGCTCACCGATAAGGGCAATAACATTAATATCCGCATCAGAATGTCGGGCAATCATTGCCAGCAGCACACTTTTCCCAACTCCCGATCCGGCAAATAATCCAATACGCTGCCCTTTTCCAATGGTATTAAGAGCGTCAATCGCCCGAATGCCGGTGTACATTACCTCATCAATTGACTGGCGGTCCATAGGAGAAGGAGGATCGTTATGGACAGGTTGTTGGTCGCTGCATAATATGGCCCCTTTTTTATCGATAGGATCCCCATCAGCATCTATCACGCGTCCCAGCATTTCCTCTCCAACAGACACTGTTAATGATTGTCCAAGATATTCTACCTTACATCCCGCCTGCATTCCCTTAATACGATCATAAGGCATTAAAAGAGCCCGCCCCTCCTTAAGTCCCACAACTTCGGCTGCGATCGTACTTCCCATAATTGTTTCGATACCATAGACTTCGCCCACGCTGGCATGTAATCCTGTACACTGAATAATCGTACCTACAATGGAAGATACTTTTCCATATCGCTTGCTTTTTTTCTCATAGTGATCCATTTTCTGTCGTATTTCATCGATATGGGTCGATATGCTGGGTGGAGTACTTACTTCCATGAAGGCACCGATACATTTTCCCGGAAATCGTTGAGCATTTCCTTATAATTATAGACTACCGTTTCCTTATCGGTCTCAAAAGCAAATTCCCCGGGATTATACTCATCATGTGAACGAATCCTGACTGTCAACTCCGGCGCATATTTTTCTACCAGGCCTTCCACATACTCATAATCCTCGTTACAAATCCATATTACCGGCTTCACTTCCTTGCTCGTTTCATGAAGGAGGACGGATAACTCATCATCGAGATTCTCCCGTATCTGAGGATTTCCGACAGGAAGACCCACAATAGTTTCAACTAGCTCAAAAACCAGATCAAGCAATCCTGGATTTATGGCTTCCTGTCTTTGCTTCCATTCCTGGTGGGCCTGGTCCATCATATCTTCCAACCCTTCTATCTTCTGGTCAATTTCTTTGCGTGCCTGCTGTAGTCCATCTTCCTTTCCTTCTTCAAATCCTTTGGCATATGCCGCTTTCCTGGCATCCTGCAAACGTTTTTTCCATTTTGTATCCCGTTCACGGAGCAGTGCCTTTATATCGACCTTCTTTTCTTTAGACGCTTTATCTTGCCTCTTCTTCTCTTGGTTACGAGTATGGCCCGGACCTTCAAAAGCTACTTGATAGTCAAGCCTGGTATCATCATCCTCATACCATTTAACTTGTTCGTTGTTAAGTATTTTTTGGTCTTCCATAAATACTTATTCTACAATCTCTTCTTCCGACATCTTACGCGTGGTAATCTGTCCATCTTCTTCGAGTTGTTTAATATTTCTTATAATACGCTGCTGAGCTTCTTTTACGTCTTTCAGCGGAACAGGCCCCAGCGCATCCATGTCTTCCTGCAACATGCCAGCCGCTCGTTCCGACATATTTTCCATAAACTTATTTTTTACCTTATCATCCACACCCTTGAGTCCCATAACAAGATCACTTTTTTCCATCTCGTTGATAATGGTTTGAACAGTGCGATCATTGAAGTGAATAATATCCTCGAAAAGGAACATTTGCTGCTTGATCTCATCTGCCATTTGGGGATCTCGTTCTTGGATAATGCCCAAAATATGGCGCTCAACCGATATTTCAGCTTCATTAAGGATTTGAGCCACCGCAGAAGTTCCACTTTTAAGGCGATCTCCAACTGTATACATACCACCCATCTGCTCTTTTATGACCTCTTCTATCTCTTTAATTACTTCTGTAGATATCTTCTCCATAGACGAAAGACGGTATATAATTTCTCCCCTTAAATTTTCATCCAGGTGACTTAATATTTCGGCGGTTTTCTTCTCTTCCAGCTGTGAAAAAATAAGCGCCGCTACCTGGGGATGTTCTTTCTCCAAAAAATTGGTGATCTGGGTCATTTTACTTTCCTGAAACTCATCAAAGGCAGTAGATTCCGAGCTAGCCCTGAGCTTTTGCCGGACTTTATCTTTATCTATATTATCTCCGAGCACATCCAACAACTCATTTGCATAATCCGCGCCTCCTTCCAATACAAATGCATCATTAGACATAATGCGGTAATAGTCATTCATTACGGCATCCACTACATGAGGTTTAATATTTTGCATATTGGCAATAGCCAACGTAATAGCCTCTACCTCCTTCGGCTTGAGATGCTCCATCATCTTACCCGCTGCTTTCGACCCAATATTCATTACAAATATGGCAGCCTTCTGTTCACCAGAAAGCTGACCTGCCTTTTCAATAACTTTAGGAGTATCTTTCATTATTTATCTTCGTCTTCATCATTCGAAACTAACATTGCCCGTACAACTCTGGCCGCCTTAGAAGGTTTTAACTCAACCAAGGTTACAATTTCTTCCAGATCGTATTTCTTCTCTTCCAGAGCCGGCTTTTCCTCATCCTGATCTTCAATAAACTGCTGGAATTCCTCTTTGCTCATACCGTCTAAATTATCCTGTCCGCCGCTGCTCATATAGACCTGTTTATTTTCACCAAAGGGAGTATCTAGCAACATTCCCTGCTCGTCCCGACCGGCCTGTTTGCGCAGGCTGTTGAGGAGTGCAATAACGGCTGCCAGCGTTGCTAAAATTAATCCCCATCTAAATATTCGACTCCATGGCCACGGTTCCTCCATTATATTTCCACGGGGACCCATATCTGTCGGATCCCAAAAGTCAACCTGTTTAATTGTAATTTGATCTCCACGGTCCGGCTGAACGCCCAGAGCCGATCCCAGAACTTCCCGGAATTCCTGAAGTTCCTCTTCCGAATAGGGTTCATTCACCCATACTTCCTCCCCTTCCTCATTCTCTTGCAATACTTGCTTTTGATTGAGTAGCACCGAGGCGCTAATATTACTTATATTACCTTCTGCTTTTTTATAAACTTCTTTTATTTCAGTCACCTCATAATTTCGGGTACGTGAAGTCACTGCATCTTCCGTAGTAGATGTCACTGCTGTTTGGCCACGATCTCCTACTGGTGTAAATTCATCAATGGGAACCATGTCCAACCCTTCCTGTGTGTGGGTTTCTTCGCTTTGTTCCTCGGAGATCAGGGTTCTGCTTTCCGGATCAACCTCATTAGATTCCCGTACTAAACTGTCGAAATTCTGCTCCACCGAGACCCTGACGATACTGTTTCCGGGCCCAAGCACCCGATCCAACATTGACTGCCCCTGCTCTGTCAAATATTTTTCAGTCTTCTGCTCGAGCCTTAGCTGCATGTCTCCGGATGCAAAACCTGCCTCGCCTTCATTTCCATCCGTTAATCGATTACCGGCCTGATCAATTACCGTCACATCCTCAGAGTCAAGTCCCTCCACACTCCCGGCAATTAGTGATGTAATTCCCTGCACGTGTTTTTTATCAAGTTCTTCTCCACGTTGCAGTACCAATAATACCGAGGCCGAAGCTGATACTGAGGTTTGTTCAAAAGGAGACCGCTCTGGTAATACCAAATGAATTCTTGAAGATTCTACCTGCCTTAAGCTATTGACTGAACGCGATAATTCTCCCTCAAGGGCTCTCCTGTTATTTAGTTGCTGCATATAGTCGGTCATACCCAGAGAATTTGAATCAAATAACTCATATCCCTTCATATCCGACTTTGGTGCTCCTATAGGCGCCAGTTGGATACGCAATTGATCCACACGATTCCCTTCGACATATACCGAACGGCCGCCATTTTCAAGACGATAATTTATCCCGCGCTCATCCAGTTCCTGAATAATTTCCTGGGCGGTTTCGTTTTCAAGAGAACCGAAAAGCAGGGTATAGCTTGGTCGCAGGGACCAATAAAAGAGTCCCCCTATTATAAGCAAAATAGCTAAAGCTAAACCCGCAAACATAGTACGCTGTGCCGTACTTAGCGGATCAATAAAATCTTTAAACCTTTCGGTAAAACTATCCATTTATACTTCCTAAATTTGCATCCGGCTAATTTCCTGGTAGGTCTCTATCGCCTTGTTCCGAACTTCTACCATTAATTCAAAACTCATCTGAGCACGTTGCATTGAAATCATCACATCATGCACGTTATCCGATTCCCCGGCAATAAACTCCTGTACTTTATGATCTGATGTTTTCATTGTTTCATCCACGTTGTTGATAGCATTCGACAAAACATCGGCAAAGGATTGAGCATCCTCGCCTGTCTCTATCTCGCGCTGCGATGGTGAAAATTCAATATTGTCCGTCTGCTGAACAATACCTCCAGCTTCAATGGCTTCTATCATTTTAACCTAACTTTTCTTTATTCTTACTTTACTTTATAACGCTAATTAAAATACGTTTTGCTAAATCTGCATTGATCGCTTCATAATCTCTTTTTCCGCTTCAATACTGCTCAGGTTTGCCTCATATAGCTTATTTGCACTAACCATCTCGGTCATTTCCCGAATCATATCAATATCCGGATACTTAACCATTCCGTCTTTATTTGCATCGGGATGGCTGGGATCATATTCAAAACGAAAATTATTTTCTTCGGCTACCTCAAACGAGGGCCCCATATTTGCGCTTTCCCGCTTCATTCTCGGTCTATGGCCTTCCGAAAAATGCTGGGGACGGGTACTTTTTAAAGTGGACATGCTTTCACTCAAAGCTTGTCTGAAATTAGCCGGGCGGGGGCCCGAGGATCGAACAGTCTGCGGTTTATATGTATTACCCGACCCCTCTGAGGCTGTAGTATGGGCATTCGCGATATTCCGCGAAGCTACATTAATCCGTTCTCGCTGTACTGCCAAACCTTGGGCTGCAGTTTGAAATGCTGATGATATTCTATCCGGAATCATATTTAAAATTATTTATCGATTAGTACTTGTAATACCGGTTCTGAGCATATTGAAATGGTGCCGCAATGAACGCGTAACCAGTTGCACTCTCATTTGTGTATCGGCCATCTCTATCAGCTCATCTTCCAGAACCACATCCCCGCCGGTTTCTTTGATGCTGGGATTTACTTTTTCCATATCCTTTGCCCCTCCTTTATCCCGCACTTTTTGAAGTTCATTTTCAAATTGAACCTCATGTCTTTTATAACCGGGGGTATCAATATTGGCAATATTAGACGACGTAACCCGCTGCCGCAACGTATAGCTATCCATAGCCTTCGCTAATAACTGACTATGACTACTGTCTATAAGCTCCATGATTTTCCTTGTTTTGGATTACAGAAATTCCTAGTTCATTTGGCGCTCCAAAAATAAGATTCAAAAAACTTCAAATTTTTTTGGAACAATTATTCTTAATGCTGGTATAACCATCCGTTCATACATAGTACAGGCAATAGCTATGCCAGAAGGGGTTAGAGGTCAAAACAATTAATTAACGCCCTTCAAAATAGATGGGTAGTTGGCAGGCAAGTGCATTATTAACCGCCGGGGAGGTAATTTTTTCCTCACTCACATACTTTTACAAAAGAATTTTTAAGTATTCTTCATTATAACTGATAATAGCCACATAAATATCTGTCTTAGGGCCAAGTAATAACAAGGGATCTTTATGGAAGTGCTATTCAATATTTTTATACCATGATTAACAGGGAAAATGCTATCGAATTATCAGAACTGATGAATAACCGTACAACTACAGATCCTACCTTTATCATAGAAATGGATAGCAGAAAAATTTGTGACGTTAATGAAACGGTTATTAGCGGTTGTGACAACTATAACCCCATCGGAAAGGATATTGACAACATCGTCTATATTGAAAAAAATATCGGCAGTGCCCTATCCCCGGCTTTCTTTAATGGCCAGTGGTTTAATCTTCAGCAGGAAACATTAATATGGGAAGGGAGTCCGCACATCAAAATTAGTTTACAACAAAGAGTTGGGATTCCCGATTTTGATACGCTGCATTCTCTTAAAAAAATGATTGGATTCTTACTGCATCGCTTGCGATCGCCTTTAACCGGAATCCAAGGCTACCTGGGCATAATAGAAGAGCGAACAGAAGACGAATCTAATACCAAACATCTGGAAAAAGTAAATAAAGGAATTGAACAACTTTTTGACCTCTTGGATGACTTGGAATCTCTCCAGGAAATCTCTTTGAAAACGGTCGAGCGGAATAATTATTCAGCAAATCCCGAAACTATTATTGATGAAATTATTTCAAGCTATCCGGATAAAGTTCAGGATCATATCACTTTTACCCTACCGGCTAATCCCCATCTTTTGCGGTGCAGCCCCGGGGACCTTAAACGCATTCTTTCCGTCTTAATTGATAATGCTATTGAACATGCTCCCGTAAATGAGGATAACCAAATAACTATCGAATTGCCTTCTGCAAATGCGGTAAAGGTCTCACATAACGGGAATCCGATCCCAAAATCAATTGCTCAGCAACTATTCTTTCCATTTGTAACTGGAAAAGCCACTAAATTAGGTATTGGTCTAACAATGGCGATGCTTTATGCCAAAAGATATAAGGGATCAATCTTTCTGACAGATAACAGTCCATTCCGGGGCGTATCCTTTACGTTCTGTCTGCCGCCCTCATTGTCTTCGCCTACTTTTTTATAATTTATCGATCGGTATTTTTATTTAATGAGTGGTAAAGTGAGCTCTAAAATACTCCTATCCTCTATCCGATCCAGGATGAAGCCCAGAGAAGGTCATTATACATCAGCTTCTTTCTCAAGCATCTTTTTAACTTCGTCTTCCAACAGTTCATGGGTTAACGGCTTGGGAACAAATCCTAACCCCTTACGCATAATAGCATCTATACGTTCTTCATCATTTTCTGTAGATACTACTACGGCGGGTATTTCATCAAAATCGGGATGATCATGCACGTGATCGAGCATATCCATTCCATCCATTACCGGCATATAAATATCCACGAGCATTAAATCCACTTTGTATTGCTTAAGTATCTCTATTCCCTCTTCACCATTTTCAGCTTCATATATCTTACCTATCTCGACTCCCATGCCAATAGATAGAACCGTGTTTTTTAAAACCACACGCATTGTTGGGTCATCCTCAACAATTAGTACATTAATCTTCATTCTTATATCTTTTTGATCGTTTACAATTTATGAATCACACGTTCTTTCTTATCTATATAAAGAAAGCAACCAAAAGAGCTAAGACAGAAATACCAACGGAAGTGGCTGCTAATCCTATATAGGTATCCATTTTTTTCTTTTCGGCGTATTTGTCGGCTAAAACTGAAGCTACCAAAGGAAAATTTACGCTAAGTCCTTCAAACTTTTCAGTAGTAAAAAAAGTAGTTACCTCTCCTTTTTGATCTTTATAACTGTACTTTTTATTAAAGTGGTAAAAGATACGACCAAAAATCATATCTTCTCCAACACCGCAAGCTACTGCTATCTTTTCAACCTCTATAGGAACCCGGATGCGTGCGATACGATCCGGTTCCTTCTTGGCATACTTTCGAAATTCATCGTAATACCGATCGTAAATTTCTTCGAGTATTTCTAAATCTGTTGGTATACTTTCCATCCTGTCTCCCATTTATTTTTAAAAATCGCCGAAATCATCCTCATCCTCGTCAAAAGGAATCAACTCACGGCCATTGCCATTAGACTGACTCTCTTTATTGAATTCATTATTAAATGATTTATTCTTCTGTCCATTGGAATGTCCATTCCTCTTACCCCCGTTAGCCATATAGCTATTTTTCTTTGATTTGGCTTTTCCCGAATTATTCTTAACTGCCTTACTACTGCTATTAATATCAAGTCCGCCTACCAAGCGGTTTAATTGACTCACAATATTATTAAGCTCCGCAGCTTGGAAAGAAAGCTCTTCAGCAGAACTGGCCGACTCTTCTGAGGCTGAGGCATTGCCCTGAACGGCCTCATCCATTTCGGACATGGCAGAATTTATCTGCTGCACTCCAGTCGCCTGCTCCTGGGAAGCGGCAGAAATTTCTACTACCAAAGTGCTTACCTCAACAACCTTATCTTCAATCTGCTTTAAATAATGTGAAACTTCCTGGGCCACTTTGGACCCTTTTTCAGAATTTTCCTGAGAAGCCTCAATAAGCCCCGAAGTATTATTTGCCGCTTCGGCACTACGCTGGGCTAAATTCCGTACTTCCTCGGCCACAACGGCGAAACCCTTTCCGGCTTCTCCGGCCCGGGCGGCCTCAACAGCTGCATTTAATGCTAATAAATTCGTTTGAAAGGCAATATCATCAATGGTTTTAATAATCTTTGATGTCTCATCAGAAGATTCTTTAATATCATCCATTGCTCCCTGCATACGGTCCATTGCCTCTACTCCTTTTTCAACCAAAGGTTGCGTTTCTTTCATTACGCTCTCCGCCTCGCTCGAATTTTCTGAAGATTGTTTTATCTGGGAAGATATCTCTTCGAGTGAAGAGGTCGTTTCCTCGAGGCTTGCGGCCTGTTCACTGGCACTTTCCGCCAGCTCCTGGCTGGCACCCGAAAGCTGAGAAGAGGAAGAATGAACTTGGTCTGCGCCATTAGAAAGACGCTCTATGATACGGGTCAATGTTTTATTGATAGAATTGCTAAAAATCCAGGCAATAAAAGAACCAGCTAATACCACAAGCAGAAGAAAGATTCCGGCATTACGCCAAATAAGAGCCTCAGACTCAGAAATAATCGCATTTACATCAGTCATTGGAATTCCAACATAATAAATCCCGATTATATCATTTTCTTCATTAATTATGGGATCATATGCCGTTAAGTAGGGAATTCCAAGTATTTCGGCGTGGCCAACATATAATGACTGATTCATAACGGGTTCGTAGGCATCGCTCCCTGTTCCAAGCTGGGTTCCCACTGCTCTTTGACCATTTTCTTTTCGAATACTGGTTATAACTCGTGTAAAATCATTGCCGTCGCGCTGAAAAATAGTGGCAGTCACTCCATGCCTGCTCGCAAACTCGTCAATAATATCAAAACGCCCGGCAATGGGAACCTGATTTGTATCTACCAGTTCCCCATCAGACAACTGTACTCCTCCAAAATGATTATCCGCATAAACTTCCAAAGCATTAATATCACCATTCAGCTTCATGTCCAAGGTATGATCGGCGAGTTCCTCCAAACTACTATTGGCCGTAAAAATAGTAACACCCGTTACAAGAAGACCAGTTATAACTAATAATGAAATAGTCATAACAATAAGGCGCTTCTTTATCGTCCAATTCTTTACCGATCGAATACTCTGTTTGATACCCATGCTTTTCGCTTGTTATTAATATTTTTTGCTACTATTATTTTTTAGCCCTTCACTTTTAGCCGTTGGCCACCTTTATTTTTGTTTTTTTAATTCTACAACTGTTGTTGTTATCGACTGAATTGCGGCAACCTTAATTAATAACTTCATGCTCCTCTTGAGAATCAATTTATCTAAAAAGGGAACATCTTATAGTAAGATATTCCCCTTAATAGAGTAAACCGATAAGTTATTTTTACAGGTCAGACGTAATCAAAAATCGCTGAAATCATCCTCGTCAAAAGGAATCAGCTCACGGCCATTTCCATTACTGCTACCATTACCATTAGACTGGCTCTTATTATATTTATTATTTAATAAGCTACTCTTCTGTCCATTGGAATATCCATTCCGATTTCGACTGTGCCCGTTTTGCTTCGTTGTTTCAGCTTTCCATGAATTGCTATGATACTCTTGCCTCTCTGAATCTTCTAAACCACCAACCAAACGGCTCAGCTCTTTCACTATAATGTTAAGCTCAGCTGCCTGGGAGGAAAGTTCTTCAGCAGAACTGGCTGCTTCTTCAGAAGACGAGGCATTGCCCTGTACAGCCTCATCCATTTCAGACATTGCGGCGTTAATCTGCTGTACGCCGCTTGACTGTTCCTGCGAGGCGGCAGAAATTTCCACTACCAACGTACTAACATCATTCACACTTTTTTCAATCTTCTCTAGATTCTTAGATACTTCATCAGCTACCCTGGCTCCCCGTTTGGAACTTTCCTGGGAACTCTCTATAAGCGCTGAAGTATTTTGAGCCGCTTCAGCACTTCGCTGGGCTAAGTTTCGTACTTCCTCGGCTACAACCGCAAAACCCTTTCCGGCCTCCCCGGCCCGGGCGGCCTCAACAGCTGCATTTAAAGCCAGCAGGTTTGTCTGGAAGGCTATATCATCAATGGTCTCAATAATCTTGGAGGTTTGATCAGCCGATTCCTTAATATCTTCCATGGCATTTTTCATGCGATTCATGGCTTCAACTCCTTCTTCTACCATAGGCTTGGCCTCATTCATGGCCGTTTCGGCCTCAGCTGAATTCTCATCGGTTTGCTTCAGCTGGGAAGAAATTTCTTCAAGCGAGGAGGTCGTTTCCTCGAGGCTCGCGGCCTGTTCGCTGGCACTTTCCGCCAGTTCCTGGCTGGCTCCTGAAAGCTGACCAGCTGAAGCATCTACCTGGCTTGCTCCTCCACTAAGTCGTACAATCATATTCTTTAGAGCATCATTAATAGTTTTTCCTACATATAACCCAAACAAAAGAGCGCCAATGACTGCCACTATAACACCAATACCTATGATCCACATATATCGAGCAGAAGTAGCCGCTGTAAATGTTGCCTTCTCACGTGCACTATTTTCAGCCGCTTCAGCAACCATCATAACATCTTCTGTTAAGTTCTGATAAGACGCAGTAGTATTCGACTCTGCTGTTTTTAAGACTTTATTGGCTTGTTCCATAACCCCAACAGCTTTAATATTCTGATCAAGTGCTGTCAAAGCATTGCCGATATATTCCCTTCCGTTAGTTCCATTCTCGATTTCGTTACGGAGGGTAACCAATTGTTCACGAACATCTGTGTAGGTATTAGTAATATTCTGCCAATCAGCTTCAACATTTTCTGCCGCCGCCTGCCATATCTGACGATTGTTATCAACAATAATCATTCTAAGAACTGCAACATCTAAAATATCTGTTGCGCCAGGCTCCTCGACATAACTGGTCAATGAAGAAATAACATTTTTTGAGGCGTTCTCTATTTCAGTCCTGTTAGTTTTCATAGTTTCGGCAGCCTCTTTATAATTTTCAATGCTGGCTTGGAAAGCTGAGACCTCTTCTTTTAAACCAGGAATTTTTTCTTCCAATACAGGAAGATCATTATTATCGGTAAGAACCTGTAATTCTTGAATTTCTCCATTCATCTTCTCAAAACGAGCTATAGCCTGCTCATATATTTTATTATCATTAGTTTGGCTATATTTCAAATACTCCGTATTGGCATTTCTTACTGCTTGATCCAAAGCCTGTGAACTTCCCCATTCCGGCAAATTTACCGCATTAAGTTCTGCTGCATATTCATCAATTATATTGAAGGCATATATCGCAAGAGCACCGAGGAGAAGCGTGATCGTAACAGCTCCTGTCGTTAAACTCATAATTCTTTTTGCAATGGTCCAATCACTATTTCCTGCGGATGAACCTAGTCCGTTTGTAAGTTTTTTAAAAAAGTTCATATAGTTATTCTGTCGATTTTATTATTACTGAGCCTTGTTGTTTTATTTTTTACCCTATTCTCCGGCGGTATTTTCCAATACCTTCTGAGGCACGTCAAAAAGTACTTTCTGTACTTCTAAAATCATTTTTACTGAATCATTCACTTTTCCTATACCCGCCAGATATTCGCTCTGTTCAGCGACACCCACGGAAGGCACCTCTTCTATTTCAGCTGATTCTATATCTACGACTTCCGAAACCTTATCGACCAAGATCCCCATCAGATATTCTTTATTCTGAATAACGATAATACAGGTCTCATCGGTGTCTTCGACTTCTTCAAGACCAAAACGAGTACGAAGATTCATGACGGGGACAATTTTTCCCCTCAAATTTAACACTCCCCTTATATACGGAGGCATCTTTGGTACAGGTGTAATACTCATTAAACCTATGATTTCCTGGACCTTCAGAATTTCTATTGCGTATTCTTCGTCGCCTAAAAAGAAGGTTAAAAATTTCCCTCCTTCTATATCTGGTCCTCCCTGTTGTTCTATTTGTTTCGTTGCTGTTTCACTCATAGTTCTATTCTTATTTTCATCATTTAGTATTTAGACATCCAGTTTCTGGATTACACAGACCTCTCCATATCTTATTAAGTGTATTAGCTTCAGACATGAACCCTAACTTTAGTCGATGTATTGCTGTTATCGGAGGGAAGTGGCTTTTCTTAAGCTTTTTTAATATTTAAAATCAATAACATTTGTTGTTATAGTATTGTCTCATCTATTCTCAATAAGGTCCAGCAACTTTCCACGGAGCTTCTCTGGCGTAAATGGCTTATGTATAAATACGGCTCCCTGGCGGTTAACTTCCTCAATACGTTCCTCATTGCTTTCGGCCGATACTATTAAGACAGGAAAATCCTTCACATAATCCCTTTCCCTTACCTCTCTTAACATCTTCATTCCATCCATAACCGGCATATTGATGTCAATCAGCAGCAAGTCTATCTCATTTTCACTCAATATGGAAAGTCCTTCTTCTCCATTACTCGCCTCGAATATAGAGCCACAATCAAGACCACAAATGTGAATTGTTTTTTCAATCACTTTACGCATAACAGCACAGTCGTCAACAACAAGTATTTTAAAGGACATAATTTTTCTTTTGAATTTGGCAGAATATCCAGACTTTATATGACTTTCTCTTTTGTCCTTGCAATAATAGCTTCTGCAATTTTTGATAATGGCTGTGTTTCTAATACTGCTCCGACTTCATGAGCAACCTTGGGCATTCCATATACTACACAGCTATCTTCATCTTGCCCAATCGTATGTGCTCCCTCTTTCTTCATCGCTAATAATCCCTTTGCCCCATCCGCTCCCATCCCGGTCAAAATAACACCCGTTGCATTCATTCCGGCAGCCTTGGCGACAGAATTAAACATAACATCCACACTGGGACGGTGATGGTGTACCGGCGGCCCTTGCTTAATTTTGGTATAGTATTTGGCTCCCTTTTTCTCTACAAGCATATGGTAATTTCCGGGCGCAATCAGTACCTGTCCCGGCCGTATCCAGTCTCCATCTTCCGCCTCCTTAACACTTACTTTACATATGGTATCCAGACGATCAGCGAAACTTTTGGTAAAAACCGGAGGCATATGCTGGACAATTACTATACCAGGAAGATTATAAGGCAGAGCCGGGAGCACTACTTCCAGTGCCTTTGTTCCCCCAGTGGAGGCGCCAATAGCTACAATTTTCTTTGTGGTTTCCTTAAGACGGGCCTGGGATGAATAGCTGTCATTATTATTAATATTGACGCTCACCTGTTTGGGAGCCGGAACGCTAACATTATGATCAAATCTTGCTACTGAAGCAGCCCGTACTGCCTGAATAATTTCCCGGGATATATTTTGTGTTGAATAAGCTGATCCGGGCTTACAAATCACGTCCACTGCGCCCAACCGGAGAGCTTCCAACGCATTTTCGCTATTTTGGGGAGTTAATGAACTCACAACCACCACCGGCATAGGATGATGTTTCATTAATTTGGATAAAAACGAAAGCCCGTCCATCCGCGGCATTTCCAGATCGAGCGTTAAAACATCAGGTTTAAGCTTGGCAATTTTTTCCCGTGCTATATAAGGATTCAGGGCTGTACCCACGACCTCTATATCTTTCTGTTTATTTAGCTCTTTCGTTAACAGTTTTCTTACCAGCGCCGAGTCATCAACTACCAATACCTTAATCATAGCTTCACCTCAATTGAATAATAAACTGATATTTCTACAGTCCCCTCATCTAAATAAATTTGTACTCTCTCTGTTTCTTTATCTCCTTTATCCTTTAGACCGGCCGTATTTTCTTCTATAATAATTGGCGGCTCCACATAGCAAATAGCATCATCATCGGCGAATAATGGTACAATATTGCCACATATGATATTAGCAATTTCACAGAGAGCGCCTGATTTCTCTTCCTCATTCGGATTTTCTACTCCCAACATATTTGCAGCTACTGCCGTCAACAATTCTTCAGAAGGATGTATAACCATTCTACCTTCCGCGGCGCCATTAAAGTCAACCGCAGCACGCTTTATATTTTCAGAAATTTTTGGCGGCTCGTCTATCTCCTGTTCCTCAAGAGAGAACATAAAACAGGTGACCTCAAAGGCATTTACTGCTATATCATATATTTTATCTTTTAACCTTGTACTCATAGTTCTAATCTTTTTGTCGCTGGATAGCTTCTTTGTTATCGGTTATGCCGACCAAATATTTAATATCTATTTCAATTATTGATGACTTTTAACATCTGTTCTTATTTTGATTGGCCGTTTGATCTTATTGGTTTATTATTTATAGTAACGGCTCCGTCTGACAATCGAAGAGCCATCGTACGGGATATTGCACCTCCTACATCCTGGTTGGTAATCATAAATCCATTTTTCCACAATATTTTTCTAAAAACTGTGAAGTTCCTCTTTCCTATCTTGAAATAATCATCTGCTGTTTTTCGCTTCATGCTTGCTCCTCCAGCTACTGAGATAACTAAATTATTCTTTTTCGCTCCCAGGTCATACACTCCATTCAACATCAAGTTTAATCCAGAATCCACATACATAGCCGGTTTTCGTCGTGCCTTTTCCGGATCGGCTTTAGAAAGAGGAAGCATAACATGGAGTAACCCTCCCACTCTTACTATGGGATCATAGACTGCGATACCCAGGCAACTTCCGAGGGCATAGGTAATAATTACCTCGTTTATATTAGAGGAGATGCGTAAATCACTTACACCTACAACTGTTTTCATGCAAAGTCACCAATTTTAAATCTTCTGGTAAACCGCGGGACGAATATTTTTAAATCCGCGATTGGCTCCGGCTACACTTTCCGAGTGACCCAGAAAAAGATACCCTCCCGGTTCCAGGATATCACAAAAACGCGATACGAGTTCTTGCTGGGTCCTGCGATTAAAATAGATCATCACGTTTCGACACATAATTACATGGAAAGGTCCTTTTAGGGGCCAGGAGGTCTTAAGATTCAATCGGCCGTACGTAATCATCTGTCGTATTTCATCATCAACGGCATACCATCCCTCATCAACCTTCTGAAAATATTTTTTCTTAAGGGATGGCGAAATATTTTCCATATTCTTAGCAGAATAAATTGACTTTTTAGCGACCTGCAATACTTGCCGCGAAAGATCCGTACCCAGTATCTTTACATTCCGGGAAGATACTTTTTGTTCAAGAAGAGCTATTGCACAGCTTACCGGCTCTTCACCCGTAGAACAGCCCGCAGACCACCACTTAACGCGGCGTCCTTTCATCGCGGGGATAACGTTATCCCTGATAAAGTCGAAATGCTGACTTTCTCTGAAGAAGCTGGTTTTATTCGTTGTAAGAACATCAACGAGCGAAAGAAATTCCCGTCCGCTTTTATCTTTCTGTAAATAATTTAGGTATTGTGGAAAGCCGCTTAACCCCAGCTTCCGGATTCGCTTCATTACTCGTGCCCGGACGAGAGCCTGTTTGCCTTCATGCAGATTTATGCCACAATAGTCATAAATCTTCTCACGTATTTTCTCGAATTCAGACTGTTCTAATCTCATAGTAATCCTTTTATTATAGTGCCGTCCACAAATGCGGTGCTAAATTAAAGCTAAAACCTAACTCACTCTATCCTGAGTCATTCCTGATGCAAAGGATATGCTCTCTTTTTTTAAAAAAATTACCCCAATAAGTATTTACCTGGTAATGACTTATATTAATTTCTCATTAATGCAGCAGTATCCAGGATAAGCCCCACGGTCCCATCTCCGAGGATCGCCCCACCGGAGATATGCTTCATTTCATTTACCATATTGATCGATTTACCAACAAGCTGCTGCTGACCGATTACTTCATCCACTAAGAGCGCATATTTTTTATTGGCATTTCTGATAGCCAAAAGTGTTCCATCCGTTAGACTTTCCGTGCCCTCCGTGATACCAAAGTGATCGTGCAAGCGAATTACCGGAACGGTCTCTCCCCGGATAGAAACTTTTTCCGAATTACCCATTACGGTAAATATATCCTTCTTCTTAGCTCTAAATGCCCGGTCGATATTTAAAATTGGAACAATAAAGCGTTGTCCACCAACTCTCACCAGCATTCCATCCGTAATAGCAAGCGTAAAAGGCAGTTCAATAATTATCTTTGTTCCGTGGCCTTCCTCTGATTCAATATCTACTTTACCCTTTAAATTCTCTATCGATCTTCGAACCACATCCATACCTACACCCCGACCTGATAAGTCCGTCACTTCATCAGTAGAAGAAAATCCGGGAAGGAAAATAAGATTATGAATTTCTTTATCTGTCAGGTTTGCCTCAGCATCTACCAGGCCTTTATTTACCGCTTTTTCCAACACTTTCTTCTTATTGATACCCCGGCCGTCATCTTCAATTTCTATCACAACCTTACCGCCTTCCTGCGAGGCCCGCAGCCATACCGTGGCCTGCTCGGGCTTGCCGCTTCTCTTCCGTTCTTCCGGGGTCTCTATACCATGATCAATAGCATTTCGCACCATATGAACCAACGGCTCATTGATAATATCCACCATATTCCGGTCAATCTCAGTATCCTCGCCAAAGGTTGATAATTTAACTTCTTTTCCGGCTTTTTTGGACAGGTCCCGAACGAGCCTATTCATCTTATGGAAGGTGCCCTTTAGCGGTACCATACGCAGAGTCAAACTTGTATCCTGCAGCTCACGCAAAATCTTGCTGGTATGATTTATTTTCTTCTGCAATTTAGAATGATCCGGGATACTCTCATCCTGTGCCACAACCGAATGGGCGATTACAAGCTCGCCGATCATATCAATAAGCTGATCGAGTCGACTTATATTAACCCGTACCGATGCTTCCGTTTGTGAATCATCCGACGGATTCTTAACCGTACCGTTGGCCTTTGCCTCTCCATTTTCAAGCACTTCTTCATTAGATTCTACCGGAGCGTTATATTGAATCCCACCCTCCTCGGCAAGTGCTTTTTCAGGGGCAATGGCCTCGCTGGCAATTCTCTCCAAGACTATAATCAGGCGATCATAATTCAAAGGTTTGGGCAGGCGGTCTCCACCTTCTGAAACCTCTATCACATCGAGCATATTGTTGATAATATCAATGGCTTCCAGGGATATATCTGCACAAGCGGTATCAAATCCAATTTCATCATCCCGAACCATGCTCAACATCGTTTCCAACAGATGCGTAAAATCCGAAATAGGCGGTAACCCCATAAAGGCAGAGGTCCCTTTAATGGTATGGAATGCTCTAAATACCTTGTTGATAAGCTCATCGTCGTTCGGATTTTCCTCGAGCTCAAGCAGTGCTCCTTCCGCCATATCCAGCAGCTCGGTACATTCCGTCACAAATTCCCCTACCATTACGACATCGATCTCCTCGGGGATGAAAAAAACCACATCATTTGTCCCCTGTGATCGGGCTATTTCATCGTCCGCGATCTGAGTTTCTGTCAGTTCATTGTCGTCGGAAATTCCTTCCGACCATTGAGCCTCAGACTCAATAGTAATCGCTTCTTCAACGATTCTTGCAATTTCAGGCAATCCCGTTTTTAGCTGTGACTGACCTCCTGATTCAGCATTTTCTACTAGATCCAAAGCATCTTCTAATACAGAAGAAACCTTCTCATCAGATTGATCAATGCCGATCGCTAACAGCTTGCTTAGCTCCCGTACCTCTTCATCTGAAATATCACTCTCATCCAGCGCCATAATATACGCCGCTAAATCATCCAGCGTTTTTCCTTCTAGTTCAATATTGTCATTTGTACCCGTTTCGCTTGTTTCAGGATCAGAAGTTTCAGTAGCTTCATCTTCAAGCTCAATGAGAGTATCGGCAGATTCTTTCTCCCCGGCCAGTGCATCGTAGAGATCATCATAAGCCTTCTCAAAGTCTTTGACCTCTATATCTCCGTCATTGACGATGTATTCCCGTATTGTATTAACAGCCTGCATAGTAGCTGTTTTTACACTCATAAAGTACTCGTCCTTCTCGAAGAGGTACTTAAAACCTTCCCAAGAAATATCAATAAGTTTTTGTAGCTGCCCGATATTTTCATCAAAGCCGGAGATAAATTCCTCAAACTCCGCTCCTGCAACGGCTACATTTTCTCTGTCAGCCGGCCATACATCAGCCAGGGCACGAATTATGCCTTCAAGATCTTCTATTCTTTCATTCTTTATGCTACTCATTCTAATCCCGCCATTTTATTTAGATTCACTTAATACCATGGTAAGCCAAAACTCTGTATTTGCACTCGTAAATTTCATCCTTTTGGTGGGAGGCTTATTTGGCATAAATAAGGTGAGATCACTCCCCCGCGTAGCCGTTGGCAGAGACGACTGGCCCCGAAATCCTACTTTTTCGACATTAGCGGCTACATCACCGGCCAAGATGTTTGAAACCTCTCCGATAAGATCCCCCATATCATCGCTCTCAAATGGTAGCTCCATACCAATGAAAGCCTCTGAAAGGTACACAGCCGTTTCCTTGGGTATTGCAAGCATTAATGAAAGGGTATGGCTGGAATTAAATACCGTCACATTCCCCACAATTCCGTTAAGGGGATCATTACCGTTGCTACCCGGAATATAAGATGGTTCTTCACCCAGCATGGATCCAAACGTATTAACAACAGATTCCCGAACCTTTTTTACAATATCTTCAGGAATTTCATTTAACTCATCGAAATTATCTAAATTCATTTATCTATTATCTATGTCGTTTTAAGAATTGAGAATACCTTTAAAGAAGCTTTTATCTCCATCATCTTCGTCCTCACCAACAGCTATGTTTCCATCATCGTCAAAATAATTGCTGATGGCCTTATGCATTTTATCTGCTGTGAAGGGTTTGGTAACATATTCATTAGCCCCACCTTCATTTAAGGCTTTATCAACTTTGCCCATCGACTTTTCAGCGGTGACCATAATTATTGGAATGTTTTTCCTCCCTTGGTCGCGTACTGCTCTTGCGAACTCTACGCCCGTCATATTGGGCATATTCCAATCAACGAATAAGATTTCTATATCGTCATTGAACTTACTTAGTGCATCTTCTCCATCCTTGGCCTCTATATATTCAAAATCCGCAAGCATTAATTGGTTAAGTGCTCTCTTTACAGCACTTCTCATAATCTTGGAATCATCTACTACTAATGCCTTTATTTTAGCCATTACTTACTCCATTAAACTTTGAGTTTAGATATCAATGATAATTCGGAACAACATTTTGTGCTGGTTCAACCATCAACATTAACTATTGACGGCTGAATACTTTAACTGACCCAAAAGTTGCCAACTGATATTAATTTTACCTTTCGGGTTTATTTATCGGTTGAAGTGACAAATTCTTAAACTATTTTATTGGGGATTTCTTCATTCGTCGCTGAGATCTCCATTATTATTTTGATATAGCTTTTTCTAATTGAGATATTAGAAGTCAGAGCAGGAATAAATCTACCGAAAACTTTTTTTAAAGCTTACTCTTTGGGGGTCGATAAAAAAGGGAAGGCATTATATAACTATAATATTTAGTACAGTAATCCGGGTACATGCTATCACGTTCATCCAAAATAAAATCCTCCTCTGCAGTACAATCGCCTGGTAAAGTTCAATACGTACAAGAATACCTCTCCGACGTACATGCACCCACAGACTTCCCATCTATTGAAGAGGAAAAGGGAAGTCATGGGAAAGATCACAGTTCTTCTTCAGAAAAAGAAGCACAGGGACAATCCCCCAGTAACGACAGCCCGGATTTAGAACTCCTCGTTCCCCGGAAAAATTTTCAAGAACTCTTTAATCGTTTTTTTGTTTTAGGACATAAGCAACTCCTGATGCTTCAAACGAAAATACGAAAACCTAAAGATCCCAATAATCATTCTGCTCTTGTCTTAGGCGATATTGATAATCAAAAGGTTCAGGCACTTCGCCGACATTACTATCAGCTTCAAATGCTGCTTTTCAATATGTCGAAAGGAAATAATCACAGCTCAAGAATTTGACATTCCTTGCTATCCCAAATAAATAGCCTCATACTTTGGCTGGATAAAATTTACCAACTGGTCTCCCTTGATTTTAATTTGAAAAAAACCTTCTTCTTAAAGAAGATTTAACTTGCCCGACGATTCCTTTTATTCTCAATTGAAGCCGAACTGTTTTCTGGCAATTCTTTTTCGTTATCACACTCATCATAGAGGTCTTCAATAATGTCACTCAGCTCACTTATCCCTTTTTGAATTTTTGACCTATATTTTTCTACCCGTTCAGCATCAACCTCATCCTGAAGAAACATCTGCATGAGTTCCAAGTATCCTGAAATAGCACTAATGGGAGACATAGCATTATGCATATATTCTCTTACCATCTTATCCCTCAATTCAAGAGCAGGCCTCAACTTTTGGAACTCATCTGCTATGGCCATTCGCTTTATTATGGGATGTTCCCCTTCCCATCCGTTATCCTCCTCCCTTTTTTTTGAGTCTCCTTCATTTTTACTAACCAATGCAACAAATGTATCGTCTGTAACACCCATCATACTTTAACGGTCTAATGAACATGAACACTTATGCCAGATAAGATTAAAGCAATTGTAAATGATATTTTTAGCCAACGTTTAGGATCTTATCGGACAACCCTGTCTTAAATATATTAAATAATTCTAATATTAGAAATAATTAATATAAATATTGATTAAGTGTGCAGCAGACCTTTAATTATATTTTATAAAATTATAGTCGCAAGTATTAAAAATGGATAGCTTACTTTTAGTTAAATTATTTCAAAAGAACTATATATCATCTTTTAATTTACCCTCTGCTGGTTTCCAATTCTCTCCCAGTGATTTGCTCAACTAGCCATAGAGGAAGGAGTTCATTTCTATGCAAAAAGCTATTGAATTTCTTTTCATCAATACTTCTGAGGACTATATTTCTGCAGCTCTCGAAATTCTACAGCAGGATGGGATGGAGTTTCAATACACCTCCCTTGAAAAACAAGCAGAAATACTACAGGCTATAGAAAAAGAGGGGCGATGGGATTTAATTCTCCTTTCTGCAAAACCTCCCGCCGACAACTTTTCTATACTTGAGCTTATTAAAAAGCAGAATAGAAAGGTTCCTGTTATAACCCTAACAGAGCAAGAAAATTATAAGAGGGTCGCTATATCTGCGATGGAGAAAGGAGCAAATGATTGTGTATCAAAAGAACATATAGAACGATTATTACCTGTTGCTAAAAGGGAATTAAAAAATAAACGGAAAACCGACTATCTCGCTAATGCCGCTCATGACATGCGTACCGGCATAAATTCAATTATTTTATCAAGTAAATTACTGATTGAACATGACCATGATGATTTAAAACTAGAGCAGCGTAAGTTTACAAATGCGATATACCACTCCGGTCATCATTTGCTCCGATATATTGAATCATTTTTAGAACCCGAAGATGATGGTGGGGTCTATGCCACAAAAGAAAACCTAAATACCATTGATCTCCATTCATTTTGCAAGAATATGTATCAAATATTCTTACCTATTGCCAAAGAAAAGGACATCCAGTTTGAATATAAGATAGGAAAGCACTGCCCCTCCCAAATCCAAACAAATGCTATTTATTTGGAACGTATTTTAACCAATATTTTATCAAATGCGTTTAAATATACACAAAAGGGCAACGTAACTTTTAATACCTATTCACCAGATGCCAAAATTAAACAAGAATCCAACAATATTGTTGCCTTTCAAGTAAATGATACTGGAATAGGCATTCCCGAAAAACAACAAAAACAAATATTTAACCGATACAACCGGGGAAGCCAATCAGAAAACCAAGAGACTATGGGCCATGGCCTTGGATTAGATATTTGTCAACAGTTAACAAATATATTAGAAGGAGAGCTGCATATAGAAAGTGAAGTCGGCACCGGTAGCACATTCACGCTCTACCTACCGGCCGGCTACCTATCACCTCATCCAGAAAAACCCAAAATTTCTCGGAAAAATGAGCACTCTATACTGCCTGGGTCTGTAGAAAAATTAGATAATACGGTTCTGGTTGTAGACGACAGTAGGATGCATAACCTGGCTATCAAAGAATTTTTAAGCTATAAGATAAACCATTGCTTTACTGCCAGCTCTACTAATGAGGCTTACAGCATTCTCCAGGAACAATCGGTAGATTGTATTGTCCTCGATTTAGTTTTAGCTGATCAAAGTGGGATAGATGTGGCAAAATATTTGAGAAAGAAGACGGGATATTCAGATATCCCTATTATTATTTATACCGGTAAAAAGTTATCTAAGAAAGAGCGCAAACTCTCGGATAAATATGTTGATGCGGTTGTTCAAAAAGGGGCAGGAAGTTACAATAAGTTGATGAATACTATCTGTACTTCTCTTACAGCCAATTCTTTTTATTAAGAATCGTCTTAGGACTTAGCTGTTTTATAATATTAAACTACGGCGTTTCTATAATCATACTCCCTGTAAGTCTAATTTTACGCCGTCAATCCCGGAACAAAGCTCCTATATTTCCATATCACTTGTAGCCATCACAAATATTCCACTCTTTAGGGTATAAAAATAATGTATAAAATAAGATTATCGCGGTATACAATCCGCAGGAAACTGCACCTGCTCATCTTTTCTTTATTCTTTTGCGTAAGTTTCATGACTGTTCGCCCATCCTCTTTATATGCCCAACAAATTCCGATAAATGACATTTACCAGGATTACCTGTGTACACTGCAAATCAGTGGTACATTTTCATCCTCAGGAGAGTACTCTGATCCTTATACCAATGCAGATTCTCTAATCACTGTTCTTAATCGTTTGGGACCTCATCCCTGGAATAATTTGCCACCGGAAACTTTAGCCCACGATAATTCATCCGGCTCCCTTGTTTTTATTCCCCATGATCCCATTATTCGCAACTATTGGCAGTCTCTCGAGCCAAGCGGCAATCAGGATGGCCCTGTTTGGCAGGGAAGAGGTTTTACAAATGATCTTTCGGCAGGCTTTTTTGCCAGCTATGGAATCTTTTCGGCATCTATCAGACCTCATGTTATTTTTACTCAAAATAAAAGTTTTACGCTTTCTCCCTATTCCACAAACCCAAACAGATCTGAGTATTCCTATCCGCTGGGAAATATTGACTGGCCACAACGCTTTGGAAATAGCAGCTACTGGAGCTTATATCCCGGAAATTCCTATATCCGCGCTGATTACAATGGATGGATGACAGGCATATCCAATGAACTCATGCGATGGGGGCCGGCTCGGAAAAATGCACTTCTTCTGGACAGTAACGCCCCGGGATTCCGACACTTCTTTATCGGCACTTCCAAACCTAAGGATATCTATATAGGCGAATTGCAAACCAAACTATTCTGGGGAAGACTAAAAGAGTCGGACTATTTTGATAATAATCAATTCAATAATAAGCGTTACATAACCGGCCTTACTTTATCGATTTCTCCCAAGCCCGCTCCGGGTCTAAAGCTGGGTATTAACAGAATCTTTTATGAAACGATCCCTCCCGAAGGAATACCTGTAGGTGATCTCTTTAAGATTTTCGAAGCTCTCACAAAAATCAACTTTGCCAACAATTCCAATGCGGGTGGCAATGACCAATCAGACCAACTCTTATCTTTATTTGGGCAATGGCGATTTCCGGAGAGCGGCTTAGAAATTTATGGAGAATGGGCACGGACCGACCACAGCTGGAATTGGCGTGATTTTTTTACGGAACCGGAGCACAGTCGTGGATATACTCTTGGTCTTGAAAAAACAATATCCTTAAGTAATAATAGGATATTGTCTATAAACGGGGAATTAACTCAACTTGAATCAAGCAAAACAGGACATTTTAGGCCAGACCCGACTTTTTATGTCCACGGAACTGCCCGGCAAGGGTATACCAACCGGGGACAACTGCTGGGAGCTTCAATTGGACCCGGATCCAGCAGTCAATATCTTGATGGAACGTTATACTTTGATAGGGGACGGTTAAAAGTTTTTGGGCAGCGTGTAGCCCAAAATAACGACTTCCTCTACCAGTCAGATGCTATGCTCAATGCAAACATACAAAGCCCCGATAATCCAAAATACTGGTTACATAATATTGAATTCCGATTCGGTGCTTCCTATACCTATTTTTACAAACAGATAGAAACGGAGATTGGCTTTACCTATCGGCGGGAACTTAATGATCATTATATCTATAAAAATGATAAAAACCATTTGGGAATAGCCTTTGCTCTTCGCTATCGCCTTTCTCAATTGCGGTAACCCAGAAAAGATAATATTTACTTATTCGCCCCTAATAACAAAAAAGCCCGGCTGCAATAAGATGCAGCCGGGCTTGATACGTTACGTTAACGTGTGTTACTATACACAAACGAGGATTTTAAAAAACTTATTCAACTTCTTCTAAGGTGATAACGCCCACTTCCGTTTGTTCACCTTCTTCGACCATGACATCAAACAAGGTCGTGTCAGCATACTGATCATTGGTTGGTTCAATACTCAAATCATATTGACCGCTCTCTAATCCCTGCAGTAAGAATTCACCGTCCTCATCTGCCTGAGTAGTGGCGCTAGTATCTTCACCCACAATCGCAAAAATATTGGGGGTAGACTCGGAAGGCTCTACTGCTCCGGATATTGATCCTACTTCAACTTCCTCTCCACTTTCTACAAAAGCCTTGAGTACGGGTTTAAGGATATACTTTCCACTCTTACCGGCTTTATGTACGGACCGGCCAGCATCAAAGTCAACTACTACATCGATATTTTCACCAGCTTCAAGCTCTGTCTTGAATTTAATTTTGTAACCGGATTGTTGTCCACTTGGTACTTTTAAATCCTTAAGCATACTATCTACCATAACGGTATTATCACTTCCGAGGATCAGTCGCAGCTCTTTATAATGTCCAGGATCCAATTCAGCGTCAGCCAAAAGGGTATCGACTCCATTTGTCAGTTCTAATAAATCAACCTTCATTGGCTCTACCGGTAAATCTATCCATTCACCAGAGGGATCACTTGCGGTATCGCTGCTAAATGGAGTATAGTGTATGCGCATGGCCTGCACATCTATATTCACTTCCTGATAATCACCGGGTGCATCAGTGAGTTTTACCTTCATATGTGCCTTTCCATTTTCCGCTCCACCAAAATTCACATCATTGCAAGAAACTGCTACTGAGACTATCAGTGCAAATGCAAATAGCCCTTTTAAAACACGGGGTACTGTAGATTTAAGATTTGATATATTCATCATGATACTTTTCTCCTATTTAATAATAATTGATTTGTTATTCTATATGCCCTATAGAGTATCCTTTTAAATTGAGGTCACTCCTTTTTGTTCCCCTTTTTTTAATAATCCCTTTCATTTCCTTCTAACTTCTTTTCATTTTGCTTACAGCTGTTTACAGATCTATCCAAAATTCAATTCCAATTAGACTAATGGATTCCCAGCTTCTCTATTTTACGTAGCCACCCCTAACTTTGTGAAAGTTCATACTTAAGAATTATCCATTCTATACGATAAGCATGGTGACAAATAGCAATACAAACCAAGGGTCAATTATTCTACCTGTAATTTTAAATACATTTAACTACGCTACATCATGCATACCTTGAAATACCTTTTGAGACATCTTTTTTCAGTAGCTCTATTTACTTTTGCTCTCACAGCATTGAGCTATGCTCAGGAACATAAATCCCAAGATGGTCAGCTTAAGCAGCTGCAGGAAAACCTTAAAAACGATTATTTTTCTTTTGGTCTGTTAGTGCAGGGCCTGGCAGACTTTCAACCGGAAAGAATGGCCGGTTATAATGGATTCAAGGCATCCAAAGGTCGATTTAAAATATCTGGCATATTTGACAACCAGTTTGGGTATAACCTCCAGGCAACTATGTTGAAGAGTCCTTCTATCCTGGATGCAAACGTTTATTACAAACCAACGGTTAACTTCTCAATCAAAGGCGGAATTTTTAAATCGCCCTTTACGCATGAATACCTGACCGGAGCGGGATCAATTCTCTTTGCAAGCCGATCTACCGTAGTTAATCAATTGGGGACCAAGCGACAGGTAGGTTTTCAGATCGATACCTATACTTCCGAAAAAACATTCCGTTTTACGGGCGGTATTTTTAATGGCAATAATTACAGTGGCAATAGCAATGATGACAATAAATTTCTATACGTTGGTCGAATCGAAAGCTATCTGGGCGACGACAGCAACCAAACAAAACTTGGAGTCAGCATTGCACATGAGACAAAAGACGCACCGGGAGCCGGGAACTTGTCCACGGGGTATATAGGAAAACAAACTCTTCTTACAACATACGCCAGCCTTACCCAGAATAAGCTACTGCTGGACGGTGAGTTTATTCACGGATGGCGAAATCCAGACGTTGGTCCCGATAGTAATCCCTATGGCTATTATTTCACAGCAGGATATTTAGTCACAGACAGCAGCCGCCTGTTGATTCGATGGGATGCTTTTGAAGGAGATAATTTAACTCAGGATACAGAGCAGATTCTTGTTGGCTTCAACCATACCCCCAACAGCTTTACAAAGCTAAAGCTAAATTACGTATTACCAACCAACGATAGTATCGAATACTCAAACTTTTTGGCTATCCTTCAGGTAGGATTTTAAACTTCATACAATTTCATCTGATAGCCGGATGATAGCCGGAAAAGGTCGTTGCTTCCTCCTTAATTGGAGGGTCTGCAACGGCCTTTTCATTTTTAAAACAGTATTCACTACCCCTCAAATATCGTATCCACAAAAAGTAATTGCGGGGTTAATCGTAAATATGTTTCTTTAGGCTTACTTATGGTTAATTGATTTTTCTGACATGAATAAAGCTTTTTTTCTGGATCGCGACGGAACCATTAATGTAGACTATAACTATGTACACCGTCCCGAAGAATGGACCTGGTGCGATAATGCAATTAAAGCTTTGCAATGGATACAGAACCACAGCTATAAGATTATTGTCGTCACTAATCAGTCGGGTATTGCCCGGGGCAGGTATACCGAAGAACAGGTTCAAAGCTTGCACAAATGGGCCGATAAACAACTTGCTGAACAAAATATCTCCATTGACGGCTGGTATTATGCTCCTCACCATCCCACGCACGACCCCGACAAGGAATATGCGCCCGAAGACCGCAAACCCGGTACGGGCATGTTTGAAAAAGCCGCCCAAAAGCATAATATCGATTTTAGTAAATCATATATGGCCGGAGATAAAATAACAGATCTCAAACCGGCTATTGAGCTGGGAATGACTCCCTTCTTTATACGCTCCCGCCACGAAGCCAATCAGGATGGGCGATGGCTCGAGAAACACAACCTTGTCCGACACAACACGCTCTTTGATGCTATCCAGACTCTTGACTAAGCTTCTGCAGAATGTCTACAAGAAATGATATTTAAGACATTCTGTATGGGAAACAGTCTTTTCTTCTGGCTTTCAAACACCAAATTTGTTTATAAAGCGGCCAAGAGTCTGTTATCCCCTATAAAAAGTGATTTAATCTCTCTTTTTTATTACTCTTAAAGTAATAAAAGTAGGGGAGGCAAATATGAAACAATCACTCGTAGTTCTCATCTTCTTGCTGTTAAGTAGTAAAGCAGCAGTGTGCCAGCCGCAAAATTCGGACACGCTCTCGTATATCCACCCATACTGGTCACCCGACGGACAACACATCGCTTTTGCAACAGCAATTGAAGACAATTTTGATATTTTTTCAATCAACTTACGCAGGAAGGAAATCCGGCAGGTGAGCTCCCATCCTGCCAATGATTACTATCCGGCCTGGTCACCCAATGGTAATTATATCGCCTATTTCTCAGAAAGAGAGCGGGAGCAGTATTATGATATGCGCCATGCCAGCAAGAAATCGGAGCAGTTTCCCATCAGTTCGGCACGTGATGGAGACCTGCCTTCATGGTCGCCGGATAGCCAGAATCTGCTTTATCATTCCAGTGAAGACGGTGATATGGAAATCTATCTCCGCAACTACAGAGCAAAGGATATACGAAAACTGACCTCCAATGAAGCGACCGATGTTTACCCCTTCTTTTCGCCCAGCGGTAAAGATATTTTATTCTTAACAGACCGGGATGGCAATTTCGAAATTTATACTATGGAACCCGACGGGCGTAATCAAACACGACTCACCTACTCTCCCCATTCCTATGAAGTAGATCCGGTCTGGTCACCTGATGGTGAAAAAATCGCCTTTTCTTCTGATCGCAATGACAACTTTGACCTGTATGTCATGGATAAAGACGGTTCAAATCAAAGGCAACTTACAACCGATCCTCATTTTGATCTCGGACCGCAATGGGCGCCGGATGGACACACTCTCCTTTTTACCTCCAATCGCTTCGGAAGCTTCGATCTTTTCACTATCGATATTAGGAATAAAACCATGAAGCAGCTTACTGCTCATTCTGCAAAAGATTACTACGCTTCTTGGTCGCCCAACGGACAAGAAATTCTGTTTTGTTCCGATCGTTCCGGTCCGGATGAAATCTATATCATGAACAAAGACGGAACAGATTTGAGAAAAATAAAAATCAACCGATACCAATAGTTCATAATTCAAGACCTTTCCGGTATAACTAAATTACTAATTATATATCCGGCTGAATTTCTTGCCATTCATTTGTTATATTAAGCGATCGAATTATACCGTACTATATTTATCATCGGTCGGACTTCGGATTACAGTTGACCACTTTAAAACCTTGCAGTAACATTTAACCATACAGATTGTCGTTATGAAAATTCATGAGTATCAAGCGAAGGATTTACTAAAAAAATATGATGTAGCCGTGCCAGCAGGCGTTTCGGCAACCTCGGCAGATGAGGCCGTAAAAGCTGCTGAAGAAATGAAAGCGGATGGCGCTACACTATTTGTCGTAAAAGCCCAAATCCATGCCGGTGGACGCGGCAAAGGGAAAACGAAAAACAGTGGAGTCAGCGGTGTTATTCTCTGCGATACCATTGATGAAGTCCGTGATGCCGCCGAATCGCTGCTTGGTGATGTACTGGTTACCAAACAAACCGGAGAAGAGGGTCAGAAGGTTCAGCGTATTTATGTAACTGATGGCGTCGATATTGAGCAGGAGTTCTATCTCGGTATTCTGCTCGACCGCTCAAAGAGCAAGAATGTAATTATGGTATCTACCGAAGGCGGAGTGGAAATCGAAAAAGTTGCTGAAGAAACACCCGACAAAATTATCAAGGAATGGATAGAACCGGGTATGGACCTGCAACACAACCAGGCACGCCGTCTCGCTTTTGCCCTCGGGCTCGAAGGCGATGCCTTTAAAAAAGCCGTGAAATTTATCATGGCATTGTATAAGTGCTATGAAGAAACCGATGCAAATATGGTCGAAATCAACCCGCTGGTACTCACTCCCTCTGGCGATGTGATGGCCCTCGATGCCAAGATGACTTTTGATGACAACGCGCTCTTCCGCCACCCGGAAATTGAGGAACTGCGTGATAAATCGGAAGAAAATCCGGTAGAGCTTGAAGCTTCCGAATACGGGCTGAATTATATTAAGCTCGACGGTAATGTTGGTTGTATGGTCAACGGTGCGGGACTTGCCATGGCGACCATGGATATCATCAAGCTTTCCGGCGGCGATCCGGCTAACTTCCTGGATGTGGGCGGAAGCGCCAATGTGGAAACCGTGAAAAACGGCTTCCGTATTATCCTTGAAGATAAAAACGTGAAAGCGATTTTGATTAATATTTTTGGTGGAATTGTACGATGCGACCGTGTAGCAAATGGAGTCATTGAAGCGGTCAAAGATCCTGAAATCGCAGAGAAGGTTCAGGATGTACCCATTATCGTCCGCCTGCAGGGAACCAATGCCGAGGAAGCGAAGGAGATCATTGACAATTCAGACTTGAATGTCATCTCTGCCGTGCTGCTTAAAGATGCTGCGGAAGAAGTTTCCAAGGTGCTGGCGGCGTAATCCAAACAATCCTTCTTATTTACACCCAAGGGACGCGATAAATCGCGTCCCTTTTTTATTTCCTTTCATTTGCAATTAGTAACTTCTTTTTTTAATTCATCTAATGCCCTAATAACAATGTAATACCCTTTGAAATTTTTTTCCTCCATATATATTCGATTGGTCTACTGCCTGTTGGGGGCTCTATTATTACTCTCAGGATGCGATTCATCTTTTGAGCCTCACCAAGAGAATAGTCGCTATTACTTCTCCATGTTCGGTTATCTTGATGCCTCTGCCGATACTCAATGGGTTCGCATAATGCCCGTGCGGGATTCTCTGCTGCACCAGCCGCACGAAATAGATGCCACCGTTACATTGGAAGAGCTAGAAACCGGGAAAACTATAACACTGAACGACTCTCTTTTTCACTTTTCCAATAATCGATATGCCCATAATTTCTGGACAACCCAGCCACTGGAGCCGTCTAGAACGTATCGCCTAAAAGCAGAACGATCCGATGGTGCAGCAAGCCATACCACCATCACTTTGCCCACAGACTATCCCACTCCCATTGCCTATATCTGGGAACCGGACGATTTCACTCCCGATAGAATAGATATTAAAGATATTGAAAAATTGGTGGATGCTCAGGTTATTCATCAAACCCAAGATCAACGCTCCACTATAAATTTCATAAAAGATACCGTTGTAGTCCCTGATAGATCCTATCAAGTACTCATTCAACCGTGGATAAATTATGAATCTATCGGGACAACCCTCGATGCAATCCCCAATGAAGATCTAAAAATATTTGTAGCTGCTGCAACCAATGAATTTCCGGATTTTGCAACCATAGATGAAATAACTATCACCTTTCCGGGGGGAGTATCTAATGTAGAAAATGGAGTAGGTTATGTGGCTGGCATAGTCAGCAAAACAATCCCTTATCGAAGTTGCTTTAACAACAACCTAAAACGCACTCCTTGTCCCCTGATTAAATAAATGCACATGACCAAGCTAAAGTATATACTGAGTACTGGGTATTGTAATCAACAAAGGGGAAGGACTGCTAAGTCAGGAATATTTTTTATTCTGATTATCTTCTACCTTACCCTTTGGGGTATACCAAATGTAAAGGCACAACAAGCTTCCATACAGGGTATCATAACTGATTCTGCCAGCGGACAGCCGCTTGAAGGTGCAAATATTCTCCTGAAAAACCTTTCAGATGAAACCCTCCATGGAATAGCAACCGACGGTAATGGTTTCTATCAAATCGGTAATATTCATCCCGATACCTACCTGCTCCGCATTACTTTTGTAGGACACATGCCCTATGAAGATACTCTTTCCCTAAAAGAAAACGATCGCCAAAATATAAACATCAGCTTGCAGCCGGATACCGAAGAGCTAGAGGAAGTGGTTGTCTCACTTGAGCAAACCACACAGGTAGAAGCAGGGCGGCAACAACTATCCGCAAGCGATTTAGGACGAGTTCCGACTCCCGCGGGTAGTGGAGATCTGGCCAGCTACATCCAGACGCTTCCGGGCGTTGTATCCACCGGGGACCGCGGAGGACAATTGTTTATACGGGGTGGCACTCCGACCCAAAACATGGTTCTGGTAGATGGAACGCTAATCTACAAACCTTTTCATATACTCGGTTTCTTCTCTGTCTTCCCAGAAAAATTGGTCTCGGGAGCTGACTTTTATGCCGGTGGGTTTGGGTCACAATATGCCGGACGTATCTCCTCAGTTATAGATGTTAAAATGAAAGATGGTGACCGAAATAACACCAAAGGATCGGCATCTCTGAGTCCTCTTTTGGGAGAAATAGTTGTTGAAGGACCACTCAAAAAAGGCAAGTCTTCCTGGATTGCCTCCACACGCCGCTCGCTTATCGAGCAAACGAGTCCTACACTCCTTGGCGAAGAACAACCCCTTCATTTTGAAAGCCAATACCTAAAAATGAGCTTCTTCGGTGAAGGTAACTCCCGCTGTTCTATGATGGGTATGCATACCTACGACCGGGGCAAACTCGATCCGGTTGAAGATGACATTTTCAACTGGCGAAACATGGTGTTTGGAGGACGATGCGTGGTACTTCCTGAAGAGTCAGACCTCCTTTTTGATATGAATGCAGGAATTTCTCATATAGCAAATGGAGCCGGAAGCGCGGAGAATCCGGAACGCTTCGCCAAAGCTACCCGCTTTAATCTCGATATAAAACTCACGCAATATTCTGGTTCTATTCGATTTGATTATGGTGGATTCTTGCATGTTAATTCGCTCAACTATGATATGAGTGAGCAGTTTGGAGGGCCGCAAACCGGTTCTGAACTATTCCCGAGTTTAGGGACTTTTGTACAATCTACCATCCCCATCGGCAATAACGTTGAAGCCAAACCCGGCCTGGTTCTGTCTTATCACAGACATAACTATCCCGTAAGCCTGGAGCCACGATTTCGGCTTTCGTGGCAGCCTTGGGGAAACGAGGAGCAATCGTTTCATGCCGCAGTTGGACGTTATTTACAACCAATTACAGGTGTTACGGGGCGGCGGGATGCCGGCTCAATATTTACAGCATGGATGCCATCCCCGGTAGGCAATGCCCAAATGGAGGCTATTCATTTCTTGGCAGGGTGGAACCAATCATGGCAAAATGGACTCAATATTTCTGCGGAAGCTTATTATAAGAAATTAGATCGGCTACCGGTATCCGTTTGGAGTAATTTTGCCCGTTTCACCACTGATTTAGCCATGGCAGATGGCGTTTCGTATGGCAGCGATCTTCGACTGGAATACGCCAGAAATTCCTTGCACGCTTTTATCGGATACGGGTATTCCCATACAGAGTACGAGACAAGGCAAGAACAATTTGAATACTGGTTTGGTACCTCTTCTCAAAAGTATCATCCGAGCCACGACCGGCGCCATCAGCTTACTGCCCAGCTAAATCTCGATATAAACTCCTTTTCGGCAGCTATTAACTGGCAATTCGGTAGCGGACTTCCCTTCAGTAGTCCGATGGGATTTGACGAACTCCTTAGATTCGAAGAAAAACTACCCGATGTCAAACGAGAACACGGTACAACCCGCGTTATTATCGAAAAGCCCAACAACGCGCGCATGCCTTCCTTCCACCGCCTTGATCTTTCCCTGAAGCGTAGTTTTCACTTTCAAAACAACCAGCTCACTCTTAGAGGAGGAGCAATAAATACCTATAATCAAACCAACCTCTTCTACTATGATGTGTACAATCATCAGCAGTTTAATCAGCTCCCCTTCTTGCCATATCTTGCTGTGAATTATGAATTCCAATAGGGAAGCTGCTTATGGTATGGGAATTAGAATATCACTAACCTTCATTTATTAAACGGTTGAATTTCCCTACTCCTTCCGTCCCGTAAACCCGATGTAGATACCTGCCAACACAATGACTGCCCCTACATATTCCAGAGTTGTTGTAGGACGATCAAAAAAGAGAATATCCCATATAAAGGCCAAAGCTGGCTGGAGCAAGATAGCCAGTCCGGCAACAGAAGCATTTACATCAGGCAATCCTTTGGATATTAGAACCCATCCAAAAACCTGTCCTACAATTCCGAGTCCCAGCAACGCGCCCCACGTCTGTAAATCAGGAATTGCAAAGCCGGCTCCCGGTTCAACTACCACTGTAATTCCCAGTAACAGCGCCGATAGCAAACAGATCCAGCTCATATTGGAAAATATAGAGAAAAGATTCTCATTGCCATCCGAGCGGGACTTCCGCAAAGTGAGAATATACAAGGCATAACAAAGAGCCGTCAATATTCCATAAAGGACTCCTAACTTAATCGCCCCGTCCTGCTGCCCCCAACCAGTTCGTACAATTAGGAATAATCCAACAACGGCGGTCGGTATCGCAGCCATCAATTGCCAGCTAAGTTTTTCCTTTAGCAGCCAGACCGCAAATAAGGCCACAAAGAACACCTGCATATTTCCCAGAATAGTCGCCAAACCCGGTCCCACGTAAATAATACTGCGGTGCCAGAAAAACAGATCCATACTGAAAAAGAGAGCACACAGAAAAGGAATGCCTAACCCTTTGAAACTGATCCAGAGACGATCTTGTCGAAAAAGAGAAATACCCAGTAGTATAATCCCACCAAAAAACATGCGGTAAAAAGCAGATACTGTAGGTCCCGTGTGAGCGAGCTCCACCAAAACGGAAGTGAAGCTTACCAGGGTTGCACCCAAAATAATATAAGCAAATGCGTGTAACGAGGTATTGTTTCCCATTTAAAAGAAGTGCGAAGAATGGATATTCAGCTAAGCCAATTGAGCCTGAAGTTCCTTTTTACATTTCTCGTAATATTCCTCGTAAGTTTCTATAATCGTGCTCATCTCAAATTGTTCAGCCCTTTTCCGTGCATTTTTAGCCATCCTTTTGTGCAATTTTGGATTCGATAAAATATCGACAGAATAGCGTCCCATACATTCAGTGTCATCCAAGGCGCACAGATAACCAGTTTCTCCGTGTATATTCACTTCTGGAAGCCCACCAATATTGGAACTGACTACCGGTACCGAACAACTCATGGCTTCAAGCGCCGCCAGCCCGAAAGTCTCAGAACCGGATGGAATCAGGAAAAGGTCTGCAATAGAAAGCACTTCTTCCACCTGATCCTGTTTACCCAAAAATCGAACGTGATTACATATTCCTAACTCACGACATCGTTGCTCAGCACGCTGACGGTCGGGGCCATCACCTACCAACAGCAGCTTTGCATCTATATCATTTTTGAGAATATAATCAAATGTAGTAACCACTTCGGGGACACGCTTTACTTCCCTGAAGTTAGATACATGCACCACTACCTTTTCTCCATTGGGACAAATAGCTCTTTTAAAATGATTTTTATTGGACTTTTTAAAACGGTCGAGATCAATAAAATTCGGAATAACCTCAATTTCTTTCTTAATATCGAATCGTTCGTAGGTTTCATCCCGTAGATATTTAGATACTGCAGTAACGCCATCGCTCTGATTAATTGAGAAGTCAACTACGCTTTTATAGCTGGGATCGCTGCCCACAATAGTGATATCCGTACCGTGTAGCGTAGTAATGAGAGGTACGTGAGCCGCTTTTTCACCTAATATCTGCTTTGCCAAATAAGCACTGGTAGCATGAGGAATCGCATAGTGGACATGCAACACATCAATCTTTTCATATTCAATGAGATTGGCCATCTGATTTGCCAAGGCTAAATCGTAGGGGGGATATTCAAAAAGCGGATAGGTGTTCATATTCACTTCGTGGTAGGAAATATTGGTCTGAAAAGTATCCAGACGCGCCGGACGGTCATAGCTCAAAATATGTACGCTATGCCCTCGCTGGGCTAATCCCTTCGCCAGTTCTGTTGCCACAACCCCACTCCCACCAAAGGTAGGATAACATACGATTCCTATATTCATACTAAAAAAGTCTTTCTATCTATGGTTTATTTTTAAACGCTATCCAAATAGCAATTATTACCACTTTTGATTAGCTAACAAAAAAATACCCTTCCTCATTTCCGTACTTCGATATATTAGGTGTAAAGCCAGCTATCTGTTATATTATAGATCTTGTGGAGATCGTACGAAATACGATTTCTTTTTACTTTTGTCATACATTCACAACCAGATATATTCAATATTATGGCAGGACATTCCAAGTGGTCTAATATAAAGCATAAAAAGGCCAAAGAAGACAAAAAACGAGCAAAAATATTTAATAAGCACCTGCGTGAAATATCTGTTGCGGCCCGCGAAGGCGGCGGTGATCCGGAAATGAATCCCCGACTGGATACGGCTATCGACAACGCCAAAAGCGATAATGTCCCCAAAGATAATATTGAACGCGCTATTAAAAAAGGGACCGGTGAGCTTGACGAAGGCGATGGCCGTTATGAAGATGCTACTTATGAGGGCTATGGTCCCGGCGGTATTGCCTATTTTATTGAAGTGACAACCAACAATTATAATCGTACCGTTGGTGAAATTCGCCATATTTTTACCTCACATGGTGGAAATCTCGGTACTGATGGTTCGGTTGGTTATCTGTTTGAACAAAAAGGAATGATCCGCGTAAAAGAAGAAGACCACGATGAAGAAGAGTTTATGCTCAATGCCATTGATGCCGGTGCTGAAGAAATTGATACAGAAGGAGAGTTTTTTAACGTAACAACCGGTCGAGAAACTATGTATGATGTCCGAGACGAGCTGGAAGAGATGGAATATGAAATTGAATCAGCTGAACTGATTCGCATTCCTATGACCGAAGTAAAGGTTGAAGCGGACGTAGCAGAATCTAATTTCAAGCTGATGGATAAATTTGAGGATAATGATGACGTATCCGATGTGTTTACTAACATGAAAATGGATGAAGAAACACTGGCTATTGCCGAACAAATGGATTGATGCGACAATTTATCGGGGGAGTGTTTCGTTATCTTCCCTCAAAAAACGGATAGTATTATGAGATATATTCTTATTACCATATTGGCTTTCCTATTAATGGGAGCTTCATTGGAAGATGCCCGCAAGGCAAATGAAGCCTATAATAATGGAAACTATGAAGAGGCGATCACCCTTTATAAAAAAGCTATTGATGAGGATCCTGAAAACGCAAAACTTTACTATAATCTAGCCAGCGCCCAAGCCAAGGCCGGCAACAGTCAGGAAGCAGTCCGGACCTTTGAACAGTTTAAAAACATGACTGACGATGAAGAACGCCGTGCTATGGCGAATTACGATATTGGGAATATCCTGGCTGAACAAAAACAGTGGGATAAAGCCGTAGAGTACTATAAAAAATCACTGCGATATCTTTCTGATGATGAAGATGCCAAACATAATTACGAGCTGGCCCTGAAACAACAGCAGCAAAACCAGAATCAGGATCAACAGCAGAACCAACAGAATAAAAACAATCAGCAGCAGCAAGATCAGAATCAACAGCAGAAAAAGAATCAACAAAACCAAGAGAATAATTCGCAGCAGAACCAAGATAAACAAGGCCAGCAAGGTGAGCAGGAACAAAATCAGGATCAACAGCCCCAACAGCGGCAGAGCCAGATGACTCAGGCCGAGGCTGAACAAATTTTAAAAGCCCTAGAACAGAAGGAAAAAGAATTGATGAAAGAATTTAAGAAACAGAAAGTAGAGTCCACCGATAACAAAAATGAAAAAGATTGGTAATTTTTGCCGGATACTGGGTTCTGCGGCTGTACTGCTGACCTTCCTTTCGTTACAGGTGGTGGCACAATCGGATGTTACGGTTGTGGCTACGGTTTCTGAAAATACCAGCTATACCGGCGAACGCATACAGCTTTCAATCCAAATCAGTGGTGATTTTAGCGATATATCCCGGCCTGAACTTCCGGAATTTGAAGGCATGCGGTTGCTGAGTAATACTCCGTCTACCTCCAGAAGCTATCAATATATTAATGGCCAGAGCAGTACCTCATATACCTATAGTTATCAATTAATAGCCCAGCAGGAAGGAACCTTTGAGATCCCCTCTATTCCTATTACCATCGACGGCAAACAGCATTCGACCAATCCCATTAGCGTTGAGATCATAAATCGTAATGAATCAGCCCGCTCTTCCGGCGATGACCGGCCCGAAATTTTTCTCCGGCTAGAGGTTTCTGACCAGCAACCCATACAGGGCCAGCAAGTGGTGGCCGATGTAGTGCTATATTTTAGGGATGGATTGGAAGTAAACTCCTATCAGCCTATTCCTGGCTGGAAAGCAGAAGGCTTTTGGAAAGAGGAACTGGAAAACAGCGAACGCCCACAGGCGACTTCGACCATTTTAAATGGGGTGCGTTATCGGAAAGCGCGATTGTTACAATTTGCGGTATTCCCTACCAAAAGTGGCGAGCTCGAGATAAGTCCCTATGAAATTGTCGTATCGGTACGATCCAGCCGTTCACGGGAAGATTCCTTTAGTAGTTTTTTTGGAGGATTCGGTAGTAATCAACGACAGGTTGAGCTGGAAACGGATCCCGTTGCCCTCAATGTACAACCGCTACCTGACATTGGAGAGGAAATATATTTTGGAGCAGTAGGCAATTTTGATATATCACGAAGCATCAGCACCCGCAACGCGATTGAAGGAGAATCTATTGAAATCACGACTCGCATAAGCGGGACCGGGAATATACCTCTCATTTCGAAACCTGAGTATACGCTGCCAGATGGTATTGAGGTCTACGAGCCCCAGGAAAATGAAAATATTAACAGACGTAATGGACGTATCAGTGGTACCAAAACATTTACCGATGTAATTATTGCCCGTTCAGCCGGAAATTATACAATTCCGGAAAAGGAGATCGCCTACTACAATCCCTCGCAAAATTCTTACGCTACCCAAACGCTTCCCGCTCTTAATATCGCTATTGAACGAAATCCTGATCGAGTTGCCGTGGATAACAATAACCAGTCATTGCCGGTAGCTCCCGTCACCGGACTTGCCAGCTGGTCTGTACCTACTAGTCAATCGCTGCTTTCTTATTGGTGGTTTTGGGCGGGAATCATTATCCCGATCATTCTATTAGCAGTTGCTTACCGGCAGAAATCATATATCGACAAAATGCAGACGGATCGCGCTTTTGCCCGGTCTAAGAAAGCTTCTGACAAGGCAGACCAGCGGCTTGAAGATGCAATCACTCTTTCCGAGGAAGGAAATATTAAGGATGCCTATAATATGCTCCAAAAAGCGATAATAGGGTTTATCAGTGACCGGTTAAATCTTCCGGAAGCCGGCCTTTCCAACAGTGATATTATAGAAGCACTTCAAAAGGAGAATATCGATAAAGAGCTTGTCAAAAACATTCGTATGCTCCTCGACAAATGTGCTTCCATCAGTTATGCTCCCTCTACTTCCCACGAATATCTTAAATCTCACGTAGGGTTGGCACAAAGCACCCTGGATAAATTGAAAAAAGTATTATAGCCTGTGAATATATCTGTTGATCGAAATATTATTGGTATGATAGCTGCCGCCATCCTGGTATTGATTTTGACACCAGTTATGTGCAGCGCCGTTCAAAGTCCGCAATCGGTCTTTGATCAGGCTAATGAACATTTATCATCCGGTGAATTGCAGGAAGCCCTGTCACTCTATCAGCAACTCGAATACGATCAACAATGGTCGGGAGCGCTTTTCCTGAATATGGGAGTCACTTATCAGCGTATGGATTCGCTTGGCAAGGCAAAATATTACTATTTAAAATCTACCGAATTTGAAGAAACCCATGACAAAGCTAACCAGGCACTGGAATATGTAAATAGACAATTCAGCCGACAATCCGCAACGCTTCCAAAACTTCCCTGGGACAGAGCTACCGAATGGCTGCAAGAAAAGATCGGGGCCGTAACCCTAGTTGGAGTCGGGATTTTACTATTAAATATTGGCGTTCTATTTTTTATTGGACATTGGTTTATGGGTCGGCTGTCACAATACCTTCGCCAAAGCAGCCTTATTATTATTGGTCTTTCGATATTTATTATGACCGTGGGATTCTATACCTATTATGTAGATCAGCGGTATAGTACAGCTGTTATGGTTACACAACAAACCGCTGTTGTCGAAAATCCAAATTCGGAGGCCTCTTTGGTTAGCCAAGCCTATGAAGGCTATACTTTTACGGTTGACCATCGAAAAAGCGAGCAACAATCCAACTGGAGCTATGTTCGAATGAGCAATGGCCTTTACGGATGGATTCCTACCGAAGAAATTCGTGTGCTTTGAACTGCTATTGCAAATTTCCGCATCTATTTATATTGATATATTCAAATAGAATTACGAATCATTATTCTAAAAATTAACTTCTCTATTTTATGTCTGATGTATCTGATTACATTACTGACCATAAGGAACAGTTTAAGGACGAGCTTTTCGAATTCTTACGGATTCCTAGTATCAGTACCAGCTCTGAACATAAAGAAGATGTTCGAAACGCTGCTAATTTTTTGATCAAAAACCTCAAGTCACTCAACCTCGATCGGGTAGAACTTTTTGAAACAGACGGTAATCCTATTGTCTACGGTGAACTGGAAACTGATCATTCAAAGCCAACAGTTCTGGTTTACGGGCATTACGATGTCCAGCCCCCCGACCCATTAGACTTATGGAAGACCCAGCCTTTTGAACCTACGGTCCGGGAAGGAGATATTTATGCACGGGGTGCCAGTGACGATAAGGGTCAGTCATTTACTCATGTAAAAGCGCTTGAAGCGTATCAGAAATCAGGCAAAGAATTTCCCGTAAATATTAAGTTTATTTTTGAGGGAGAGGAAGAGGTCGGCTCTCCAAATTTAGTACCCTTTATTGAATCGCACCAAGAGTTGCTCTCCTGCGATATGGTCTTAATATCTGATACCGCAATGTTTGCTGAAGATACTCCTTCTATTACCTATGGATTACGGGGACTGGCGTATATGGAAGTTGAAGTTACAGGGCCCAACCGCGATTTACACTCCGGTGTTTATGGGGGCGCTGTTAAAAATCCAGCCAATGCACTTGCAGAAATTATAGCCAAACTGAAAGATGATAACGGTGTCATCCAGATTCCGAATTTCTATGATAAAGTGAAAGTACTTTCGGAAGAGGAACGTGAAGCCTATAGCAAACTTCCCTTTGACGAAGAAAAGTATAAAAACGACCTCGGACTTAAAAAATTACACGGTGAAAAGGGCTACAGTACCCTGGAACGGGCCTCTGCACGTCCTACTCTTGACGTTAACGGACTTTGGAGCGGCTACCAGGGCGAAGGGGCCAAAACAGTACTTCCATCCAAAGCCGGGGCTAAGATAAGCATGCGTTTAGTTCCCGATCAGGATCCCAAAAATATTGCCCAACTTTTTAAAGAGCATGTAGAATCCATTGCACCAGAAACGGTCTCGGTTACCGTTACGAAACACCACGGCGGACATCCGGCCATGACCGACCTCTCTTTCTATGGATTAAAAGCGGCAGCCGAAGCTTTCGAGGAAGTATATAATAAAGAACCACTGTTTAGCCGTGAAGGTGGATCCATCCCCATCGTCGCTGACTTCCAAAAAATTTTGGGAGCACAGTCTATTTTAATGGGATTTGGCTTAAACAGCGATGCTATTCACTCTCCCAATGAAAAGTTTGCACTTAAAGACTTCTATCGCGGCATACAAACTTCGGCCAAGTTCTTTGAGGTACTGCCTGACTATGGTTAAATCGAACTCCTTATCAAAATCAAAATCCATTATGAAAAAGAGCATTCTCCTCTTCATTTTTCTCCTGTATTCAGGATCATTATTTGCTCAAGAACAAGATATCGAACGAGCCGGCAATCCCGTATTCGATGGATGGTATGCCGATCCCGAAGGCACTGTTTTTGGAGATCAGTATTGGATTTTTCCCACTTTTTCGGCTCCCTATGCCCAACAGGTACATATGGATGCTTTCTCTTCCCCGGATTTAGTCAATTGGACCAAACACGAGCAGATTATCGATACAGCTGCCGTGGCCTGGGCCGACAGCGCTATGTGGGCTCCGTCTATCATCCAAAAAGACGACAAATACTTTCTCTTTTTTGCAGCCAACGACATCCAAAATAACGAGCAAATGGGTGGTATTGGCGTTGGCGTTTCTGATAAACCGGGCGGTCCCTATAAAGATTATTTAGGAGAGCCGCTGCTGGATAAATTCCATAATGGCGCACAACCAATCGACCAGTTCGTATTTCAGGATAAAGATGGTCAATACTATATGATTTACGGTGGATGGGGACACTGCAACATCGTGAAACTAAAGGACGATTTTACTGGCTTTGAACCCTACGATGATGGCACGGTATTCAAGGAGATTACTCCGGAAGGATATGTTGAAGGTTCGTTTATGTTTATCCGAGATGGCAAATATTATTTTATGTGGTCGGAAGGCGGATGGGGCGGCCCCAATTACCAAGTAGCCTATGCTATTGCTGATTCTCCATTCGGACCTTTTGAGCGGATTGGAGTAGTGCTTAAACAGGATCCTTCGGTAGCCACCGGCGCCGGACACCATTCGCTGATTAAAGTGCCGGAAGAAGACGAATGGTATATTGTTTATCATCGGCGACCGCTGGACGAGACTGATCCTAATCATCGGGTAACTTCCATCGACAAGCTAGAATTTAATGAAAATGGACGCATCAAACCGGTAACCATCACCTTCGAAGGCGTTAAAAAGCGGAGCTTGCAATAAACAGTCCAGTCCTTTTTTAGCCGTTTGAGATATTACCCATAAATAGAAATCCTGAAAGGATTTTAAATCCTTTCAGGATTGAGAATTTTATTAATTTTTAACAGGCAAAATTATGCTTATCCAATAACCTCTCTCCAGCCCGGACGGAAATCATTGCGATCATCCAGCCATTCATTTGCTTCTTCCAGATTCTTCACACGCATATTTTCCGCATCCCACTGAAGCTTAATATTGGCATCCTTGAAGCGGATCGCCATGTTACCAATCAGCATTGTTTCAGTAAGGGCTGCAGCGTATTCAAAGTTTGACGAAGTGGTTCCATTACCCTTGGCTGCCGCCACCCATTCTTCATGGATGCCCGGTGAACGCTCCATCGTCTTTTCCGGCTCGCCAATTTCTTCGATATCCGATTCGGGAATAAATCGGGGATTCTGCCCATAAACATCAGCCATAAGTTTGCCCTCAGAACCATGAAAAATCATCCCGCCACCACTAGCTCCCATCTGTTTACCATCCTCCAGTTCTTCCGGACGTGGTGGCAATAACCCTCCATCATACCAGTTGAGTTCTACTTCAGCACGATCTCCTTTAGCTGGAAATGTATAGTGTACGGATGAGCCGAGCGGAAATGCTTCATTATTGAAAGGAGTGGAACTGGCATGTACTTGTTCAGGCATTCCCAATTCAAGGGCCCAATACGGCTGGTCCATGATATGAGCTCCCATGTCTCCCAATGCACCTGCGCCGAAATCCCAGCGGCCGCGCCAGGCAAATGGTGCGATATCCGGGTCATAGGGCCGATATGGCGAGGGACCAACCCATAAATCCCAATGCATTGTATAGGGTACAACCGGCATTTCATCCGACTCCTGAACGTCAGCACCTTGCGGCCAGTATCCCATGGGACGGTTGGTCCAGCAATCAACTTTGGTAACTTCTCCGATTGCTCCCTGACGGATGTACTCTACAATCTTATAGGTACTTTCATAAGCATGGCCCTGATTTCCCATCTGTGTGGCCACCCCCGTTTCCTCTGCTACCTCTGCCATCCGGCGGGATTCATAAATAGTCCGTGTCAGTGGTTTCTGTACAAAAGCGTGCTTCCCCCTTTCCATCGCGTAAATAGCAATGGCTGCGTGTGTGTTATCAGGCGTAGCTACCATTACCGCATCTATCTCATCTTCCTTATCCAACATTTCCCGGAAATCGATATAGCGCTTGGCTTTGGGATAACTGTATAGTGTTTCGGCTGCATATTCTTCATCCACATCACAGAGCGCATAGATATTTTCGCCTAACTCAGATAGCGACTCCGTATTTGAAGCTCCCATTCCACCTACACCAATACAGGCAATATTCAGTCGGTCGCTCGGCGCTTTGTATCCCGGTCCGCCTAACACGTGCCGGGGCACTACAAAAAATCCAGCCGCTGCGGCGGCTGAAGTGCTTAAGAAATCCTTACGCGACATGTCATTAGCCTTCCCTTTGCCATCCTTCTGATCTTTACTCATAAAGCCACACCTTTTTTGTCAATTAAGTTTTATAACCTTTGCAATTTATAGAATTGCAAATAAATTGCAAGCAAACAAGACGTTTTTTTCAAAAGAACGAAATGAAAAGAAAAATATAATCAGAAGAATAATTATTTCTTGCTATATCACGTCAGCAAAATATATTTCAGACCATCCAGCATATAATTACTCATAATCATACGCTATGGGTTCATCATCCTCAAAATTATACAGGGTCAAGCCGCGCAGTTCAAACCAGCCGGTCCAAAATGTGCGAAGCTCCCGTATATATGCCTGCCGGGCGGAATCCTTTTCGTCTTGGGCAATATATAAATTGGTAATATCAATTTTACCGATCAGATAGCGATTTTGCGCTACCTGATAGCGTCGCTGGGCAATTGTATCGGCCTGAGCTGCCAGTAATACCTGTCCCCTTAATTGTAAAAACTGGCTGACGGTATAGTCAATTTGCTGTATAAACTGCCGCCGCTGAAAATCAATACTATTTGCTACTTGCTGCTGCTGGTTTCTCGCGGCATTGATCTGGGCACGCTGCTTTCCCCAATTAAAGATAGGGACTTCAAAACCCAGGGTAACAAACTGACGATTTTCCGGATCTCTGTACAGGTCAGAAAAATCCTTTGAAGTTTGATTCAATCCATAGTTGGCATTAAGTGTTAGTCCCAGACTGGCTTCACTTTTGGCTTGTGCCAAATTCCGATCAGCCTGTATTTCACTCAATCTATAATTAAGGGCCTCACTGTTATTTTCCAGTGCCAGCTGACGTGCTTTCACTATATCCACATCAATTTCGGGTAGTTCCTGCGGAGGCTCTAAATCAAGTTCAACATCTGTGGGATAACCCAGTAGAATTTTGAACTCATTAAGAACCCGCTCGTATTCTATTTTTGCACTTGTCAGGGATGATTCTGCGTTACGCAAAGCCAATTCGCTTTGTAACAGGTCATTCTCAGCAATACTGCCTACGTTATATCGACCCTGTGAAATCTGATAAATAGAATCATTTCGGGCTACGTTAAACTCAGCGTTTTCCAGATTTATTTTTGCTAAATAGACATCAAAGAAGCGCTGTGTTACCGTCATAGCAATATCTTCCATCTCCTCTACATACTCTTTCTGTGCAATTTCATATTGCAGAGGTTCCATCCGGCTTCTCCACTTTAAATTATTAAACTGGAACAACGGTTGACTAATCCCCACAACCATTGGTGTGCTTTGCCACAGGTAGGTATTTTCATTACTAAATATTCCCAGCCTGGTGATACCCGTGGAAAGAGATAGATTACCACCGGTTGGCAGAATATTCTGATTAATACTTAGAGAAGCAGAAGCTTCTGACTGTGTTCTGGAGGAGAAAGTAATCTGCCCGTTGTCCAGTACATTTGAAAAAATAGATTTATTATAATTGGGGGCATCACCCGACAAAGAAAGGCTGGGGAGTAAGTCTGCCCTATAGGAGCGGTACTGCCATTTACTGGAGATAAGGGCGTATCGTGCCGCATTGGCCACGGCACTCTGATCCTGTGCAATTGTAATACACTGTTCAAGGGTCAAACTACCCAAGTCCTCTTCACTGGATTGCTGGGCATTCAAATCTCCCAAAAAAAATGAAAGAGAAAGAGTAAGATAAACGAAGAATGTTGTTAGATATCTATTCATGACGTAATGCGTGTACGGGATCCTGTTCGGCAGCTCTTTGCGCAGGGAAATAGCCAAAAATAACCCCTATGGCCATCGCTACACCGAAAGAAATAAATATTGAAGTTAAAGTTACCATCGTTACAATTCCGGCAGATATCTCAATCAGGTAGCTGAATGCAATACCCAATATTATGCCTATAATTCCACCGGAGATACTAATCGCCAGTGCCTCTGTTAAAAACTGTAGCTGAATATCACGTTTTTGTGCTCCCACGGCACGACGGACACCGATTTCGCGATATCGTTCCACTACAGAAGCCAGCATAATATTCATAATGCCAATACCTCCTACAATAAGAGAAATGGAAGCAATAGAAGAGAGCACGATATTAAAAATTTCCTGAGTACGACGCTCTTGCTGTAGCAACAGTTCCGGAACAATCACCTCAAAATCAACCACGGCATTGTGACGGCGCTGTAACATACGGCGGATGACGTCGGCTACCGGGACACTATACTCCGTATCGCTGACCTGCACAATAAGCCGATCCACCTGATGGTAATTATTGTTAGAGGTGGTGGAACTGCTCTCATCTGAATTATTATTATTTTGTTCAGCAACCGCTTGCTGGATTTCCTGCTCGGTGACCAGTGCCCGGTTTTTATACCGCAGGAGAGCGGAGGTCACCGGCACAAAGATATCCAAATTATAATTTCTGATGCCCAGGTTCTGAATGTTTTCTGTAGTCAGTTCTTTTTGCTCAAGTACACCAACAACGGTCAGCCATATATTCCCAGCCTTGATCTGCTTCCCTATGGGGTCTTCGCCAGCAAAAAATTTAGCTTTAACATCTGATCCGATAATACAAATACGCTCGGCATTTTTAATATGTATCGGGTTAAAACCGCTACCCTGGGCAAGCGTAAAGTTATTAATATTAAAGTAGTGCTGATTAACCCCAACCAACTTTCCACTTCGCAAACGGCCATCACGTATAAAATTAGTTTCATAAATTACTTCCGGCGTGGCATACTGGACCTGTGGAATCTTTTCCTTTATACTCTCCAGATCACTAAGCATAAGACCCGGACTATATTTATTGCGCTCACGAGAAGGTGCTTGACTATTTGAGACCTCTTCGTCAATTTGCCTGATGACTGGCTCAACAATAACATTATTGGTACCAAGTAGCTTCATCTGGCTTAACACTTCTTCCTGTGCTCCGCGACCTATAGCCAGCATGGCTATTACAGAAGCTACACCGAAAATGATTCCCAGTGAAGTTAGAAGCGAGCGCATTTTATTGCGGCGAATAGCCTCAAGGGCAATATCGAGATTATATAATATGATTTGTACCAATAGATCGGGGTCCTAAAAGTTTAAAAACGTAAATACTTGCTCTGATGAATAACAATAATACTATTCCTCAATTTGCCGGGAGTTATTTTCCAACTGTTGTTCTCTTTGAGGGGGCTCAACATTATCCTCAACATCCTCAACCGGAGCAGCATTGGGATCTACGACTTTTACCTCTTCCTCCTCATACTGATTAAGCACTTCATCAGGAAGCAGTTGTTTTTCGATACCAGAAGTATCTGGTGGCAGCGACAGATAGAGTTGATCATTGATGTCAATACCCTCCTTAATGATTACATCATCATCGTTCATCAAACCCAGGACCACCTGCTGCATTACAGGCTTTATTCCATCCCGTTTAGCCACAAAGTTCAACGAATCAATGGTATGTATAGCTTCAAGAGGTACATAAAGTGCATCATTTACAGATTCTATGTGGATAGTATTGCTCGTTGTCATAGCCGGGCGTAGCGTCGTATCAGATTCATTGACCTCAATAACTACCTGAAATACCTTCGAATCCGAATTAGGCCTTTGTTCTCCAATATTGGCTACATCGGTAATAACACCCGACAGATTTTTCTCGGGCATCGCATCCAAACCGATGTCGGCTGTCTGTCCTTTGCGGATATTTTGGATGTCTACTTCATTAACATAGGTTACCGAATTCATAACGCTAAAATCCGGAAGCTCCGCCACTACCGGATCCCAAGCGCTAATAGAACTCCCCTCCGTAACCTTAGATCCATCCCGGTTTCGCTTATAAATTACCATGCCATTTTCAGGCGCGTAAATGGTAAACCGCTTCATCACTTCCTGTATTCGCTGAACCTCCCGTTGCTCTTGGGTCAGATCTGTTTCAATCTCACGAAGCGTCACTTCTGCTTTTCGTACTTCAGTCTTATAATTTTTCCGTCCTTGCTCCAGTGCTCGCTTGGCGCGTTCCAAGTCAATCTTCACCTGTCGCTGAACAGCCGGCGACTCATACTGGGATTGTTCAACAGCTATCTCTGCTTCTTCAAGGGCATACTCGAGATTGATTAAATTTTCACGTACCTCAGACAAGTTTAGCGTACTATCCAGCTGTGCACTTTCATATTGAGATTCTGCTTCTTCCAATTCCAGCTGTGCATCCTGTAAACTAGTGGAGATCTCTGATCGATCAAGTTCTGCTACAAAGTCTCCCTTTTCGACTACCGTTCCTTCCGGGATCAGACGCTGAATGGGAACATTAAATATTCGGAACTCACGAATACCCTCCGGACCGCGTATGCTGGTCGAATTTTTAGCACGCAATTCGCCCGTGGTAGTTACTTCTACATTAAACGTCCCTCTTTCCGGCGATGTGTAAATTACTGCGCTCTCTTTGGAATCACCGCCAAACGTAAACCAAAAAATAAAGACAAGCGTTATTGCTCCCGTCCAAAGTAGATTTTTTCTTTTCTTGAAGAAATTCATTTCATTTTTTTATAAAGTTATCCAGATTATATTTTATTTCAGTCCTCAAATAGTAATATCTATACAAAAACTGTAGCAATTTTGAATTTTCCGCAGCCAATCTCCTATAAATATAATCTATTATTAAAGTAGTATTATTGCAACTGCTACTAACAATAACGAAAAATGGAAGTGTTAGTTACAGTAGAATCTCAATTTGATATCTTTTTACAACTTGGAAGGATTATCAAAAGGAACGTCAAGTAGCCGTCCTTACTATTTCTTCTAACTCTTCTTGATAGAGCTATACAAAAGCTTCGCTGTGGATCACACAGTATTAATTCAAATTTATTTTACAGATCATTCTATCTGGAGAATAAAGGTAGCAACAGAAAAAACACTCTCATATTAGTCTACTACAGTATTATCTACTATGCCTTTTTTAAGGTCATACTTTGTACCATATTCCGTTTCGTCCACAATGGTTTTGGGATCATTATTTTCATCCACAATAACCACTTTGGGTTTAAACTCCTCCGCTTCTTTTGGGGTCATTTCGGCGTAGGAAATAATAATAACCCGATCACCAACCTGTGTTTTACGGGCTGCTGCTCCATTTAAACAACAGGTTCTCGAACCAGCCTCTCCAGGAATAGTATAGGTTTCTAAACGCGCACCGTTGGTAATATTAACGACCTGAACCTTTTCATAGGGAAGAATACCTGCCTCGTCAAGCAGCTCCTTATCTATAGTTATACTTCCCTCGTAATGAAGATTGGCTTCGGTAACCTTCATCTGATGCAATTTCGATTTGAACATCGTCACTTTCATAGCTGCTACTATCTTTCAACAATCACATTATCAATTAAACGGGTTTCCCCAAGATAAACGGCCCCGGCCAATATATATTTGCCGCCAGATTCTACTTTCTCAACCGGTTTCATTCTATCAAAGGAATAAAGATTAAGATAATCAATTTTAAACCCTTTTGCTTGCAGTTCGCTTTTCTGATGATCCAGCAGAAGTTTAATGTTTTGGGCACCTTCGGATATCTGACGTTCAATATAGCTCAGACAACGATAAAGCCCGGGTGCCAGCTTACGGTGTTCATCACTCAAATAGGCATTACGGCTGCTCAGCGCCAAACCGTCATTGGCCCGTTTAATAGGTCCCATTACCAGTTCTACATCATGATTAAACTCATGGACCATCTCCTGCAGAATCCGAAACTGCTGGATATCCTTCTGTCCAAAAACCGCTATATCCGGTCTTATAATATTGAACAACTTATTTACCACCAGCAGGATTCCCTCAAAAAAACCAGGACGCGATCCCCCATCCATGTATGTATTAAGCTCATCCACTTCGATGCGCAAGAATTGCTCCCCCGGATACATCATCTCATCAGTAGGAGCAAAAACAGCGGCAACTCCCTCCTTTTCGCAACGGGCCACATCCTCTTCCAGCTGGCGGGGATACTCTTCAAAATCCTCATCAGGAGCAAACTGTTCGGGATTTACATAAATAGAAACAATCACCCTATCGGCATGCTGTTGGGCTAATCGAAAAAGAGAAAAATGTCCCTCGTGCAAGGCTCCCATAGTCGGTACAAATCCAATTGTATGCCCTTCTTTTTTCAGGGAGCGCACTTTTTCACGTATCTCGGCAACGGTTCGTTGTGCTTCCATATAATCATCAATAAAGAAGGGGTTTATTGCAATAAACCCCTTCTTTAATATTATTATAATTTCGGTTTACTACACAGCCCGATCCGTATCAAAATCCTCAAGCAACTGTTTTACCCGGTTGAGGAAAGCCCCTCCGTGTGCTCCGTCAACAATACGATGGTCGTAACTCATAGACAGATACATCATATGACGGATGGCTATTACATCGCCTTCATCTGTTTCGCGGACCACGGGTCGTTTTTCAATGACTCCTGTTCCAATAATAGCTACCTGCGGTTGGTTAATAATAGGCGTGCCCATCAGGTTGCCTACACTTCCATAATTCGTAAGCGTAATAGTACCGCCTACCAGATCATCGGGACTCAAATTCTTATTACGCGCTTTCACAGCAAGATCGTTTACGGCTTTCGAGAGACCAACCAGGTTTTTCTCCTGGGCCTGTTTAATAACCGGCACAATCAGTCCGCCTTTACCGCCTTCGCCCAGCGCAACAGCCAGACCAAAGTTAATATCCTTCTTCAGCAGAATCTGATCGTTTTCAGTATCCACCGAGCTATTGATGAGCGGGAATTCCCGTATTGCCTGAATCATTTTCTCAATAAACAGAGGCGTAAAGGTAAGTTTCACGCCCGCTCGTTCCTTAAATTCTTCCTTATGTTCGTTTCTCCAGCGGACTAGGTTCGTGACATCCACTTCGGCAAAGGTAGTTACATGAGCAGATGTTTGCTTGGAGCGAACCATATGCTCCGCAATCATCTTGCGCATGCGGTCCATCTTAATGGTTTCTACATTATCGGAAGGTCGCTGTATATCCAGTTCGCCTGCCGAAATTGACCGCTGCTTACCTTCAACCGGAGCTTGTTTCTCTGCGGGAGCGGCTTTTTGGGGTTCCCCTTGTTCCTTTTCTTTAGCTGGCTCCTCCGTTTTACCAGCTTTGCGATCTTCGAGGTATTGCATAATATCCTCTTTGGAAACACGTCCGCCCTGACCCGATCCTTTAATGCTTTCGAGTTCTTCCTGGGAAATACCCTCTTCTTTAGCAATAGACCGAACCAATGGAGAATAAAACCGTCCGTCACTTCCGATACGCTGAGGTTCCGTCCCTTCTCCTTCAGATGAGGATGTACCGTTTGTGCTTTTTCCGGAATCAGCTACGGAAGCGGGCTCTTGAACTTCGCTTTCCTCCTCTGTGGTTTCTGACTTTGTTTCGGTATCTGTCGCAGAAGCCACTTTACCGGTAGCAATCACAGCAATCGTTTGTCCCACTTCAATAGTTTCTCCCTCTTCAGCCAAAATCTCAACCAGCGTTCCGGCCTGTGGAGAAGGAACCTCCGTATCTACTTTGTCCGTAGAAATTTCGAGCAGTGTTTCATCCTCTTCTACTTGATCACCAATATTTTTACTCCATTCGATGACCGTTCCCTCCATAACAGATTCACCCATTTTAGGCATCTGTACTTCCACCCGTTCTCCTTCTTCGGTATCGGCATCTTCATCATCATTACTATCAACAGCCGTCGCCTCTTCAGTTTCAGCCTCTTCTTCTGCTTGTCCTTCATCATCTTCAGCTTCTTTTGATTGAGGCTGCTCATCTGTATCTGTTTGTTCCTCACCAGCCCCCGAGGTATCTGCTGCATCCGGATCGGTTTCAATAACCGCAATCACCTGTCCGACTTCAATAGTTTCCTCTTCCTCGGCCAAAATCTCCACGAGAATTCCAGATGTGGGAGAGGGGACCTCTGTATCTACTTTATCGGTGGCAATTTCAAGGAGGGTTTCATCTTCTTTTACTTCATCACCGATGCTTTTGGACCACTCGATGACGGTTCCTTCCATCACGGATTCGCCCATCTGGGGCATTTCTACTTCAACTCGGGCCATCGTTACTCAGATTAGATCGTTATTATTAAGTAAATTTTTAAACAAAAAGGCTGATTTATATATGCTGATTAAGCAGCCCTCAAAGATCATAATAAATGCACTCACATCAAAATACAGACTCTGCTTCTACGAAAGATCGTATTCGATTTTAAATTTTATTTATTCTGCCAACAACTCTTCAATTCGCGGTTTTAATTCTTTGAGTGTTACGGCGCCAACTGCAAAGTACCGCAAATTCCTTTCCTTGCCAATTATATAGGTAGTCGGGATACCCATGGTCGGGCCATATTTATCCATAATTCTTCCATCATCAATAACCATGGGATAGTTCACCTCATACTTTTCCATAAAGGGATCAACCACTGATCGGCCCTGCTCATCGATTGAAACACCTAATACTACCAAACCCTGATCACGATATTCCGAATACAAATCTACCAGCTCCGGCGTTTCTTCACGGCAAGGTGCACACCAGGTCGCCCAAATATTCATAAGTACCACTTTTCCCTTTTGATCAGAAAGCTGAAAGGATTCCCCATTGACGAGCTCTACTGAAAAGTCTTGTGCCCGGGCTTCGTTTTGAGCGGCATAAAGTGGAGCCGAAGCCGAATCTAACCGTTTGGCCTGTTCGGTTTTTCCGATATTTGCTCCTTCACTGCCAGAATTATCAGATGAACAACCCCATACAGTAAACAGAGTCAATAAAAAGATAATGAGTGGGATATGCTGTCGAAGATACATATTCAATCTATAATCTAATCTATGGTTTCATCAATAACTTGCGTAGGTCCCGCTGCTGTCCTCACTAAAGATGATAACATCATATGACTCAACCCGATTCCCCTGCTCCATACCCGGAGAGCCGATAGGCATACCCGGCACGGCAAGTCCAATAGCATCCGGACGTTCATCCAGCATTTTTTTTACCTCTTTGGCCGGCACATGCCCCTCAACCACATAGCCGCCAACTACGGCAGTATGACAGGATCCCATATTGTAAGGCACTCCCAAATCCGCTTTTATTCCCAGCAATTCACTCGTTGGTTTTTCGGTAACATTCAAGCCGGCCGCCTCCATATGATCTCCCCAGGCCGTACAGCATTGACAACCGGGATTTTTATACATCACTACCTGGTTATCTGATTGGCCCTGCATTGCGGACTGCTGTTCGTAATAATTGGCGATGATATACCAAATAGCTCCACCGGCTATGATGATAATAGCTGCAGCGTAGGTTATAAATCGGGAAGGCTTCATAAAATTAAGTTACTAATATTTAATGGATAACATTATCAAAGATAAGAATTCTTCGGGTCGATTAGAACTCCAAAATAGACTCTTTATTCTGCAAGAAATGAGTCCTCATTTTATTTATCTGATTTACTTTGAGCCATCTTTGCCCAAAAATAACGTATACAATATTAGAAACCTTTTAATTAGTGACTATATCATGAAGACATCTATAGATAATGCAATCAAGCGTCAAGGAAAGGAATATACGTTATTTTTCTTACTCCTATCATTAGCCATATTCCCTATCACGACTGCATGCTCAAATTCAACGGGTTCGGAGCCTGATACTGAACAGCTTACAGAAGAGCGGGCAATTGAAACGCTCATTCAGGTTATACACGATGCCGGCCTGTATTTCCCATCCAAAAACAAGCAATCGTCCAAAAATAAAGGTTTAGATACCAAGGACTTATCTGACATTAACTTGTTTGCCACGGATTATATTGATACGGACATAAATGATGCCGGGAATTTAAAAGTTCGGTTGTGGCTTGGACCGGATGGAAATATTATTCCAAAACCTGACTGGCAGGCAGCCAATCCAAATATATGCTCTAAAAATGGTCAATATATGGAGCCGGCCCGAACACTTTTAGAATTTACAATCTTTGCCGATTCCAAATCGGTGCAATTTAATTATATAGATATAGCAACCGGAAAAATAGAAAAGTCTGTGATGGCAGAACCTGAACTTCCGGATCCAAATTGGCTGGTGAATGCTATGAGCGAAGCCTGGAATAAAATGCAACAACAGTCGGACATCAAAGATGCGACCACTCCTTGTGGAGACATAATGGACCTACAGGTACATTTAAAAACCAAAATAACAACAACTATAACTACCGAAACTGAGGAAGACGAAGTTAATATTGACGTTCATGTTGACAGTCTCCAGGCAAATTTTGAACTCTCTTTTGATGAGGATGATAATTATTATGATGGTTACGGACCTATTGAGCGTCATTACTCCTATCCAGGCCCTACCGGAAATGGATCCTGCACGACCCCGAATAGAGCAATAGATGTAGAAGAACTGACAAAGCCCTGGTCACAAGACGGATCTCCCGAAGCGGTTATTCGCTTGTTTGGAGATGGCTCCTTAACAAAAGAATGTGGTATAGCTCAAGAACAGCAATATGTTTTCCCATTAGCCTGGCAAAAGCTCAACAACGTGCAGTGGTATTATGGATCGTTCACTATATCGAATTGGGAAATGATGTCAACCACATCGGAAATCCTTATGCAAAAAGTTCTGGATCGCACAGTAACAGAAGATACAGGAATCGGCTTAGTTCAAATTACTGAAAAAGGTATCATCGAAATTCGGAAAAAGTAATGGTATGAGTTTTCCCTGATACCTGATTTACCAAATAGCATTTAGCATTAGCCCAGCGCGTATTCCAGGTCCTCCAGGAGATCATCAGGATGTTCCAGTCCAACGCTAATGCGAATCAGGTTTTCGGGCGTCTGTGAATCGGGCCCCTCGCTACTGCGCCGGTGCTCCCAGGTGCTTTCGACGCCGCCCAGACTCGTAGCACGACTTATAAGCTTAGCTTTGCCAATAATATCTACGGCCTGATCCCGATTACCACCAATTAGAAAAGAAATCATTCCACCAAAACCACTCATCTGTCGTTGAGCAACTTCATATCCTTCATGAGAGGATAGTCCAGGATAATATACCTTTTCTACCTTTGGATGGTCTTGTAAGTACCTGGCTAGTGTCATGGCATTTTCGTTGTGTCCCCGCATCCGATAAGGCAACGTTCGCGTACTTCGGGCGAGGAGCCAGCAATCATCCGGGGAGGGTACTGCTCCACCTATACGCTGGACAACACGTAGTTTTTCAAAGAATTCGTTTTCCTGCTTCGTTACTACTGCACCTCCGAGGATATCACTGTGCCCCCCAAAATACTTTGTGGTTGAATGCACTACCAAATCAGCTCCCAGGTTCAACGGAAGCTGATTCACCGGGGTTGGCCAAGTATTATCTACACAAACAACGGCGTCATTATCATGCGCCAAATTACTTATCGCTTCAATATCCATGATGTTCATCATGGGATTTGAAGGAGTTTCGACCCAGATAAGCTGTGTATTTTCTTTAAGATGCCGGTCGATGTTATCCAAATCCGTCATATTAATAAAATCAGCCTCAAGGCCCCAAGGTTGCAATACTTCTTTCACCAGCCTGCGATTACCGGCATAGATATCTTCGGGAATCAGGATATGATCGCCCGGCCGGAGTGCCTGCAACACAGCCGATGCCGCCGCCACACCGGAAGAAAAAGCTGCCGCGGCTTCTCCCTCTTCCAATACCTTCAACACATGCTCCCACTGTACCCGGTTGGGATTCTCAAGGCGGGTATAGTGCCAATCACCTTCTGAACGACCTTCTTTATCTATTTCGTAAACGGTGGATCGGTGGACAGGCGGAACGATATCCGGTGTCTGATTAGCCACTTCCATAGCAGCGTGGATAGCTTGTGTATCTTTATGCATAATATATTTTGGTTCTATGTATAATATTCAATCTCAGAAGCCAAGGTGGTTTCGGAAGATCTCTAAATTTATGTTCCGACCGGCTTAGCACTAAATTCAGTTCTTAATAAAAATCGTAAAGTTCTGGCAAATAAAAAAAGTCCGTTTCCGAAGATTCGGAAACGGACCTAAGCTTATGAACTATTTATGATTAACAGCAAGCCGCCTGCTCTTCGTTGGCATAAACATCGCTCTCCCCGAACGTGTGGAAAGCTTCCCAAGCCACACCTTGGGGATCGGTAACCCAGCTTTTATCTGAATTGGCATAACAACAGGTGGTTTCCCCTTCTTCTCGCTTCAGGCCGTGTGTGCGATCGATATTGGTTCGAAGTTCCTCAAGCTCCTCCTTTGACTCTGCCTCAATGCCGAGGTGTTCGATTCCTTTGGCACCTTCACGTTCTGCAATAGAGAAGTTCAGCCGTGGATCATCCAGCATCCACTTGGCGTAATCCTCCTTTTGTTTCGTGGGCTCAACGCCAAAGAGCGTCCTGTAGAATTCAACTGATTCGTTCAGGTTATTAACTTTTAACATTACATGCATACGTTTCATAATGGTTTCTTTTGTTTTAGGTGATTTAGATTGTAATTAACCATCTACACCTATGTAGTCGGGGACCAACTAAAAAAGACGCAAAATTAACTTGGATTATTTTGATCTATATCATGTCCCTTATTTATCCCTAATAAAACTAAGAAGAACGGGCAATAGGAAGATGAAAAAGATAATTTCATACTGGTATAATTACAGAAGCAAGCGCTGTATGCGAAGGACCTTTAAAATAATATATCAGATCATTCTTTCGTGTACTTTTTGGCTTGATCCAAAAGGTACTAAAAAAATAAAGGCTGTAGAATTGCAAATCAGCTTCAGCCTATAGAATGCGCGGATTTTGATGGTCCTTTTACTTTCGTGGTAGTTAATCAGGCTTCACCGGTGCAAAATCCACACCCGCATTCTTTGGCCTCAGCAAACAATTCTTAGGCCATATTGTAAGCCGCACAGTTATTTCTTTAAATACCTGTTCCAATTTCATCTAACAATCTTCGCACGGCTCCTCTCCATTCTCATCTTTAATTTTGTGATAGGCTACGGCACGTCCCTCTTCACCAAACTCCACTTTGCAGCAAGCAGCTAATACTCCCCCCAGTTTTTGCCGTGCGCGCTGCACGCGCGATTTTGCCCCGGATAGAGATAATCCTAAATAATCAGCTACCTCCTGCTGTGTTTTTCCATCCACATCTGCCAATTTAAGTGGTACCCCGTATTTCTCTGGCAGTTCATCAATCATCGGAATCAGCCAGGAAAGCACCTCTTCGTGCACACCGTGCTCTCCTTCAAACTCGTTGAGATCCAGTACTGGCTTTTCAGTTTCCTCTTTTTGAATATCCGAGCCAGCTGGCTTTTCCCTTGCCCGGTTTTTCTTGCGATAATGGTCGACCAACGCCCGGCGGGCAATGCCAAATACCCATGATTGCACCCGATCTTCGTGACGCAGATTATCTATTCCCTTGTGAATACGGATAAAAATATCCTGAAGGATATCCTCGGCTTCTTGGTCACTGGAAACTCTCGATCGGATAAATCCACGTACTTGGTCACTGAATTGCTGCCAAAGGGTTTCGGTATTCACGTTTACTGATTTTCCAGACATACAACTCTAAAGTTGGTTTCTTACATCAATTATTTATCCACATTAATCTATGGCCCTAATTGCTTTAATCCGCTGCAGTACAGGGGGGTGTGAATAGTTCAAAAACACATAGAACGGATGCGGCGTCAGGTTGGAGAGATTATCTTTGGAAAGCTTTTTCAGGGCGTTGATCATTGGTTCTCCCTGGTAGGTTGTTGAAGCAAACTCATCAGCTTCGAACTCATATTTGCGGGAAAGTACCTGCATAAAGACCGATACAATCATGTCAATGGGGGCATAGAGCATTCCGAAAAATATAAGTCCGGCATACACCGATATCTGCTCCATATAAAAGGCATCGAACAATCCCTGGGAATTGAGGAACACCGAAAGCAGAAAGAACATAATACCCGTCTGCAGGATGCTAATTCCCATATTTTTTATAATATGCTTCTTTTTATAATGCCCAATTTCATGAGCCAGTACCGCCACCAGTTCATCTTCCGTATGATTTTCAATAAGCGTATCGTAGAGGGCTATTCGTTTATTTTTACCAAATCCTGTAAAGAAGGCATTGGACTTACTGCTTCGTTTTGAACCATCCATTACGTATACGCCCTCCATGGCAAAGTTCACTTTGTCGGCATAACTGCGGATTTTCTGGCGCAAGTCACTCTCTTCTAGTGGTTCAAAATCATTAAAGATCGGCATAATCCAAGTGGGAGCTACGAACTGAACAAAGAGCGTAAAGGCCGTCACCGCACCCCACGCATACAGCCACGCATATTGATCAATGAAAGTAAAAAATGCCAGAATACCTGCTAGCAGCGGTCCCCCAAGTACAATACCCAGTGCTAAGCCTTTCAACAGATCCAGCACAAAAGTCTTGGGGGTGGTTTTATTGAAGCCGTATTTTTCCTCGATCACAAAGGTGGAGTAAATGCTAAAGGGCAGTGACAGAATACTTTTGGCAAGGATTAGGATCCCGATATACACCAGACCGGTCCAGATAACGCCGAGTTCCCAGCTGCGAACGACCTCATCCAACCAATTAAAACCACCGGCAAGCCAGAACACCAGCAGCAAAATCAGGTTAAAAACCGAAGTAAAAATACCAAATTTGGTCCGTTCCTTTGTATAAGACTGGGACTTTTCGTACGTCTCCTTATCATAAACGTCACTGAACTCATCGGGCAATCCTTTGTCCAGTGATTGGAGGTTGTAGTAATCGGCCACCAGGTTCAGTACAAAATCGATGGCGAGTGTTACTAATATTATAGCGGCAAAAATATTCATGAATCAGATTATTTTTCTATTCCAGTGCGTTTTCAAAAGTTTTAAAGCGCTTCCATGTTATCTTGATCCAGGCCTAGCATCAATAATTAAGTGTGCTTAGCCTGTATGAGTTCGATTTCCCTAAGTTAAGGTTATCTCTGCTCTTTTAGTAGAAATGATACACCAAAAACTTTAATTATTTTCGAATTTCAAAGTTACGGAAAGTGTTAAAGATCCTTAAATAGGTATCCCAATCATATTTCATTTACGGGATCTTATTGTGAAACACATAGAAATTTGTACATTTGTGCATCTTATATAAAAAACAAATTTAGGGTATAGTTATGGCAGACTCACCAGCGGACCAGGAATTAGCTCGTGATCTTGGTTTTTTGGAAGCGTATACTATCGGCGTAGGCACCATGATTGGTGCCGGTATTTTTGTTCTGCCTGGTATTGTTGCAAATAATGCCGGACCCGCGGGTATGATTTCCTTTGCTATCGGTGGAGTTGTATCACTACTAACAGCTCTTTCTCTTTCGGAGCTGGCAACAGGAATGCCAAAAGCTGGTGGAAGCTACTACTATGTAAATCGCGCGATGGGTAGTTTCTTCGGTTCTATTGTTGGTTGGAGTATGTGGGCGGGCCTCATGTTTGCTACCGCATTTTACATGTTAGGCTTTGGGCAATATCTGACCTTCTTCTATGGTAATATTCCCGTAGCTTGGTCCGCTTTGGGGATGGCATTTTTGCTTATTGGGGTGAACTATCGGGGTGTTAAAGAAGCCGGAGCCCTGCAGAATCTCATCGTGATACTACTTATTGGTTTTATTCTCGTATTCCTTTCGTTTGGGGTTTTTAATATCGACTGGTCCGTATTTCGCCCGTTTAATCCCAACGGATGGGGGGCAGTAGCTTCCACGGCAGCAACCGTTTATGTTTCATTTATTGGTTTTGAGGTTATTGCAACCAGCGCAGAAGAAATAAAGGATCCCGGTCGCAACCTCCCCCTATCGATGATTGCATCGGTACTAACGCCTATGATATTCTATGTGTTGGTCATGCTGGTTTCCACGGGTGTGCTACCGGTGGCGGAACTTGCCGGCTCTAATATTCCGGTAGCCGATGTAGCAAGTGAATATTTAGGAACTATTGGCGCATTTATGATGGTCGTAGGTGCCCTTCTTGCCACCGTATCGAGTGCCAATGCCTCTATTCTTTCTGCTGCGCGGGTAAATTTTGCAATGGGACGAGATAAAATCCTGACCAGTTGGCTTAACAAAATTCACGACAAATTCCGTACGCCCTTTCGGGCCATTTTAATTACAGGAATTGTAATCCTCCTGCTTATCGGTATTGGAGTTGGCATTGAAACCCTGGCCGATGTTGCCAGTTTCTTGTATTTAATCACCTATGCATTGGTTCATATAGCCGTGATTGTGATGCGGCGAGCGGAACCCGAGGATTATAATCCTGATTTTAAGCTGTCTTCCTGGGCGTATCCTACTATTCCATTGCTTGGATCAGTGTCATGTTTAGTCATCGTAGCTCAAATGCGTCCGCTTGTTATGATCATCGGCGGAGGTATTATCGTATTGGGCGTGCTTTGGTATTTTGGATATGCTGCCAGTCGAGCCATTAAACCCAGTCTTGTAGGGGATGCCATTGCGGCTCGTGATCGTACTCCGGCGCCCAATGAGCGTTACCGAATCGTTATTCCTGTCGCGAATCCCGAAACGGAACAACACCTCATCCAAATAGGAGGTGCTATTGGCACCAATTATGGAGAAGCCGAAATTGTAGCGGTAAGCGTGTTAGAAGTCCCTCGACAGACATCTCTTGAGCAAGGGATCCAGTATGAAGATGAGCGCGTTCAACGACAGCAAAAACTGCTGACCAATGCTCGCTCAACGGCCGAAAAAGCCGGATTGGGACTCAGGACCCGGTCGATTGTAGGCCACAGTGTCAGTTCTGCAGTGCTTAATGTCATCAAGGAAGAACGAGCCCAACATTTGGTTCTCGGTTGGAGTGGAAAACGAAAACCTTACCAACACATTTTAGGCTCAAACATCGATAACATTGTCAAGAATGCCAGCTGTGAAATTACGCTGGTTAAAGCCGGCAATAAAGCTATAAAAGAAATTGTCGTACTCGTTGGTACAGGTCCCAATACGGCACTGGCTGTAAAACGCGGTCGGCAGCTATCTTCGAACAATAAGGATACTACACTGACCTTACTGACGGTGCAATCTCCACAAACAGAAGGAGCCGTTGATCCTGAAAAAGAAGGAAAAGGACTTGTTACTTCGGTTGCTCATGAAGTTGGATTAGATTCCGAAAACTATTCCGCTGAAGTTGTGGTGTCTGATGATGTCCGAGAATCACTCCTACAGGCAGTGAAAAGTTACGATACAATATGCATTGGAGCTACTCGAAGTACAGCCGTTCGCCAAGCTCTCTTTGGCTCAATTCCCGAAGAGATCGGAGAAAAAGCTGAAGGAACTGTAATCATCACGCGGGGGCGAGAATACAAACCGCGGTCAGTAACCGAAGGTATTATCGAACGTTTATCGCGCTAGCGCGGAGTTAACCCGGAGATCTCTTTGGCTGTTTTAAGCGTCCACGCTTGATAACAATATAATTATGCTAAGCGTGGGTGGACACCTGCTATGCCGAAGCTCTTTGAGACGGATTGCTGATCGACCTTCTGATTGGCTCCGCGCAGGCAGGTTTAGCATAGCTGGATTTTTCTATACAGCGTTTTATTTCTTAGATGAAGACTTCAATATCAAACTCACGTTAAAATGAGGGCTAATTTGTATCCAGTAACTTATCTACATCGTCCTTATTTCCTACCAATAAAAAGCGATCTCCTTCTTTGATTTCCGTTGTTCCATCCAGAACTCCAATAGGCCGATACCGTTCGGCAAGGCCAATTTTTTGATCTTCCTTACTTAGTCGTTTAATAGTAATCAAATTGAGCTGATATCGTTTCCTGATGTCGAGTTCTCCTAAGGTATATCCCACCATTGATTCGGGAGCATCCACTTCAAACACTGCCATCCCTTCTCCGAGATCAAAAACATCGGACATGCCCCGGCGGACCAGCGAAACGCCCATACGCTCGGCTACCTGTCGTTCCGGATGGATGACATCCGTAATACCAATTTGTTTAAGAATCTGTTCCTGGGTATAAGAACCAGCCCGGCCGTACACTTCTGCAACGCCCGCATTAAGTAAATGCATTGCAATTAATACCACGGGTTCAAAAGCCTCACCAATTGAAATAATAGCTACATCTACGTTCGTAATTCCATGTTCTTCCAACAGATCAGCATCAGTACCATCAAAACAAATGGCATCAGAAACATAATCTTTGACCTGCTCAATGTGTTCCATGTTATTGTCGATGGCAATGACATACGCCCCCTCTTCAGACAACTTTTTCGCCAAGGCTTTTCCAAAAGCGCCGATCCCAATAATAGCGAACTGCAGTTCGGTTCTTCGTTTCATCTTACTAGATATTAATAGTTAATATTACGATACCATAATACTTTCTTCCGGATATCGGTATTTTCGGTTGTCGGATCTGGTGGCAAAAGCAACCATAAAGGTCAAAATTCCTACTCTTCCCACGAACATCGATACAATAATAATAGCTTTGCCCCACGAAGTCAGGTCTCCCGTAATTCCCCGGGATAACCCGACCGTAGCAAAAGCTGAAACTTCCTCGAACAGCAAATCTAAAAATGCGTGATCTTCAACAATAGCAAGTAAAATCGTACTGATACTGATACAGGATACGGCCAAAAGAATCACGGTCATTGCCCGAAAAATGATAGAGTTGGGAATGGTACGCTTAAACAATTCCATGCGACCGTGTCCGCGGATAGTCATCGTCATAGATCGTACCAATACGGCAAATGTGGTAGTTTTTATACCGCCTGCTGTGGAGGCAGGGGAACCCCCGATCAACATTAAAATTAACATCCCCAGAATCACAGGAATACCCATCGCGCCGGTATCAACCGTATTAAAGCCCGCCGTTCGAGTGGTAATACTTTGAAAAAGTGATAATAAAAATTTATCAATGGTAGAATGACCGGCAAGGGTATTATTCCATTCTAGAATGAGTATCAATACGGTGCCGCTTACAATTAAAATGGCTGTGGTAACCAACACTAAACGAGTATGGATGGATAGTCGGCGGCGCCAGATTTTTTGTTCTGTCTTTCGCTGGATAACTTCCCAGATGACGGTAAATCCAAGTCCACCCAACACAATAAGCAGCATGGTAGTTATATTGATCCCCCAGTTTGTTGCATTACGGGCGTCGGCCAGGCTGTTGGTAAAGAGCGAAAAACCGGCATTACAAAAGGCGGAAATAGCATGGAAAACGGAAAAAAGGAACCGCTGCCCCTGTGAAGAAAACTCCATATTCCAGCTCAGATAGTATGCAACTACAGCAATAGCTTCTACCAGAAAGGTAAATCCAATCACTTTTTTTAACGTGGCTGTAACCAAGCTTGTATTTTTCTCAGCCACCATATCTTTGATGGTATTCATTTGTCCCACGCCAAGCCCCCCGCTGATAAACAGAAACAGAAAAGTGGCGAAGGTAATGATTCCAATCCCTCCGAGCTGTATTAGGGTCATAATGACGAGCTCCCCAAATAGAGTAAAATGGGTAGCGGTATCTACAACAATGAGACCGGTAACACAGACAGCGCTAGTTGATGTAAACAGGGCATCAATAAACACCAGGCCTTCACCATTCTGGGTAGCACCAGGCAGCATCAACAGAAGAGTACCTCCAGCAATAAGGGAAAGAAAACTATATACCAGAAATCGAGCTGTATTTCTCTGGTCCTCAAGCAGCTCCGGCAGATACTGTATAAATTTGATAACAACAATAAACAGGAGGTATCCCTTTAGAAACTGAAGGAAAAAAACTTCGGGTTCCTCCACCATAAAGAATAATGGCTCAATGATGTTAATCGACGGGACCCATAAATCGAGAAGAATAAATACCGAAAAAACGGTAAGCACTCCTTCAAACCAGCGTTTTTTCAAGTAACTCTGGCGATCGCTGGTCAGTACAAACCTTACTAGAAAACCCGCTGCAAACCCAATAAGCAAAAAAACTTCTATTTGATAGTTTATCTGCTCCAACTCAGGTGTTAATTCAAATCCCACCGGGATGAGGATACTGGTAACGACCAAAAGAGTTAGCAAAATTGTAAATGCTCGTAGATAGGGATGAGCAATCTTATCTATCTCATAAATGTCATCCTGTACATAGTGGAAGAAAAGATTGGCTCTTTTCTTAAAATCACGCCACTGCCTCAGGAACCGAAACCATTTTTGTTTCCAATGCCTAGGTATTTTCATAGAAAGCGAAGATAGGAATAATTACAAAATCTTAAAGCGAATTGATACTCTTTTTCATGAAGCACAATAAATAAGTATCTCATTCTATTGATGACTTCTCTTGTAAAACGCGTCCCACGCTTAAGAAAGAAACTCCCTGCTGATTTGAAGTACTGATATTTACCGCCTCAATTACGGGAGGTATTATGGGTTCTTCAGATTCCCAACTGACCAGAAAATTTGCCCCTACCCCTCCCCGTAAATCACGCTCTTCAATTACATAAGATGTTGAAGCCAATGGGTCTATCTTTACTTCTGAATCAATATATTGTTGAACAAGATTTCCCCTGGAATCGTAATAATCTACTCTCGAAATAGTAAAAGTGCGATATGGATCGGCATTGCGGATACTCAGCGTAGTTGTCAAATTAAATGTCTTTTCTCGGTCACGCTGATAGATATGTGAATAAACCGGCACATAAATTAACTGTCCAATACTGCTGGAAGTACGGTTGAATGAATCAGCCTGTTCAATCAAAACCGAGTCAGCCACTGTATCTTTTGCCCTTGACTCCTCATCAGAAGAGGATTCCTGTTGCTCACTGCAGCCTATAATAGTCAGTGTTATTAATAATATAGCAGTATAAAAGCATTTCATAGGCTCATAATTATCTTATGTGTAACAGAAGGAAAAACTAATATAATCAATATACAGTACTGATTAATGCTTTCTTAATGATGCAAGAGAAGAGGAATACGTTTATCAATAACTGAGTTAATGAATCATAAAAACCTTGATTCTCAAACAATATTAGATAACTGATCCTACAATTAAATCCAATGTGAATGAATCAGTTAAACCATGCGTTGAATTAATTCAGAATTAAGCAAAAAAGTATTATACCTATGGATTTCACAAACCGACATATTGTTGTAACCGGGGGCACCGGGGCGTTAGGATCTGCTGTTGTCGAATTGCTGATTAATGCAGGAGCCAAATGTAGTGTTCCCTGTTTTGACTCCAAAGAGCTAGAGTCCTTTTTGCAAAAAGATGAACAGGGAGTCTATATAAAAACACCGGTCAACCTGACAGATGAAAAACAGTGCCAGTCTTTCTTTGATCTGGCGGTATCAGCGCAAGGCGACCTTTGGGGGTCTATCCATATTGCCGGCGGTTTCGGCATGGGAAACATAGAAGATACATCCAAGGCCGACTTTATGAAGCAAATTAACCTTAACCTGGTTACCTGCTATAATAGCTGTCGCGCTGCAGTACAGCACTTTAAAACACAAGGCAACGGCGGACGTATTGTCAACATTGCCGCGCGACCTGCTTTGGAACCCCGGCAAGGAGCTGGCATGACGGCCTACACCACTGCTAAAGCTGGCGTTGCAGCCCTTACCCAATCACTCGCTGCGGAGGTTATTGAAGATAATATCCTGGTAAATGCCATTGCGCCTTCGACCATCGACACACCCCAAAATCGTGATAGCATGCCTAACGCCGATTTTGAGAAATGGCCCAAACCCAAACAACTGGCTAAGCAAATTGCCTATCTGGTTTCATCCGATAATGAGGTCACCCGCGGCGATATCGCTACTGTATATGGTGAAAGCTAATTCAAGAAGGCCCAAATAAACATGATTAGCGCTAATCATTCTATTTAGGAGGAACTATTTGGAATACCAATCGACTACATAGAGAATAACTATTTTGATATAATATAGTTTAACATTAAACTAATTGAAGGAATTAAAACAGTTGAACAATACACGTGCAAGAATTAGTTATGAATAACCTCTCTGATCTTTTCAGGTCTAAAAGCATTAGAAAAAGAATTGTTATACAGCAAACTGTGAGGTCTCATTTTCCTTATAATTCTTCTACGCGTAAAAACATTATTAACAACTATGAGCAAGCAACAACCACTTTTAAAGTCATATAATCTTTCAGGGATCGAACTTTCAAATCGCGTGGTCATGGCCCCCATGACCCGAAGCCGGGCCAGTGAGGGCAATGTCCCGACTGACCTGATGGCCAAATATTATAAACAGCGAGCTTCGGCCGGACTTATTATTACGGAAGGCACCCAGATTTCCCAACAGGGCGTAGGCTATCCATGGACACCCGGAATTCACACGGATGGACAAATAGAAGGCTGGAAAAAAATAACAAAGGCCGTCCATGAGGAAGGCGGACATATTTTTGCACAAATCTGGCATGTGGGATCCGTTTCCCATCCAATTTACCACAATGGAGATAAACCCGTAGCCCCCTCTGCCGTTAAACCCGAAGGTGAGACTTTTACAGCCAAAGGGATGAAGGAATTTGTAAAGCCGCGCGCCCTTGATATAAATGAAATCCCTGGTATTGTTGAAGATTATGCCAATGCAGCCCGTAATGCAGTGGAAGCCGGATTCGACGGCGTGGAAATCCACGGGGCTAACGGATACCTGATCGATCAGTTTATTAAGGACGGCACCAACAAACGGGACGATCAATATGGGGGAAGCATCGCAAACCGCAGTCGTTTTGCGCTCGAAGTAGTCGAGGCTGTTTCCAATGCCGTTGGTGCAGAAAAAACCGGAATTCGCTTTTCTCCTGTGGGAAATAACTATGGAATCAGCGATTCTAATCCAAAAGAGGTTTTTAATTACCTGTTAAAACAGCTCAATAATTTTGATTTGGCCTACGTGCACCTGATGGAACCGATGGGAGACATCAGTGACTTGCCGAACTATCCCCAAAAAGTAACAGAATTTTTCCGTCCGTTCTATAACGGCACACTGATTACAAACGCAGGTTTTGATCAGAAGAGTGGCAATAAAGCTATTGAAAACGGCACGGCCGATTTGGTTGCGTATGGACAACTTTTCCTGGCCAATCCGGATCTGCCGGAACGCTTTGCGGCCCATGCCGGACTCAATGAACCCGATCCGGATACCTTCTACGGCGGTGATGAAAAAGGGTATACCGACTACCCGTTTATGGATGAATCCGAAAAGGTAGCCGCTGAGTAAAATATAAATGGCAATTGTTGTCCCGGGTACCGGTACCGGATGCGCCTTCTTATATGTTTAAATAACTATATTTGGAGTAAGATTTTTATTGCGCATCCGGTATCTTATTATTTTGATAACCTAATCGCAGAAAATAGAATTTAATCTTTGATATGACGCACGCCAACGGCATCCATCATATAACGGCCGTCGCAGGAGATCCCAAAGTAAATTATAAATTTTATTCCCAAGTGCTGGGACTTCGCCTTGTTAAAAAAACCGTTAATTTCGATGATCCATCGGTTTATCACCTCTACTATGGCAATGAGTCCGGCAAACCGGGTACCATCCTTACTTTTTTTCCATGGCAACATCTGCAGCAGGGCAAACCAGATCGCGGACAGGTAGTAGCCATAGGGTTCTCGGTACCTACTTCTTCCAAAGAATTTTGGGTCAATCATCTGGAGGAACAGAACATCGACTTTGAAGCTCCCTTCACCCGCTTCGGTAAAGAGATCATCGGTATACAGGATCCGCATGGCCTGCACCTGGAACTCGTAATGGACCCCACAGCGGATAACGCAGAAGGATGGGAAGAGGGCCCCTTGCCGAAAACACATACTATCCGTGGACTCCATGGCGCCACTCTTGCCGAAAAAGATTATGAGGGGACAGGGCGGCTGCTTGAAGAGAATCTGGGTTTCGAGCTCACAGGTCAGCAAGACGACCGCTTTCTTTATGAAACAGACTCAGATTTTGGTTCAGTAATTGAAATTATTGACCAATTCGGTCCCGATGGAAACCCCGGTAAAGGTACAGTTCACCACATTGCCTTCCGTGCAGAAGACGAAAAACATCAGCAGTTGCTGAGTAAAAAGCTGCACAACAAAGGATATTATTTAACCGAAGTAAAGGATCGACAGTACTTTAAGTCGGTTTATTTCCATGAGCCGGGAGGCATCCTTTTTGAAATCGCTACGGACCCGCCGGGCTTTAGCCGCGATGAGGAACCTGATCAACTGGGCCAGGAACTTAAACTTCCACCCTGGCTGGAAAAGCACCGGCTCAATATAGAACGTGAACTTCCAGACTTAACATAGAGGCTAACATATGTCAAAACACAGAGGACTCCATCATATATCGGTCATTGCCAGCGATCCCCAGGATAACTACGATTTCTATGTTAAAAAGCTGGGTATGCGCATGGTCAAAAAAACCGTTAACCAGGATGACCCTACTAAATACCACCTGTTTTATGCCAACGCGGAAGGCAGTCCCGGCTCAAGCCTAACCTTCTTTCCGTGGCCAAACGCCCGAAAAGGACAGTCTGGATCCGGAGAGGCTACCGCCGTTTCCCTAGCTGTACCGGAATCATCCCTCGACTATTGGAAGCAACGATTAACTGATCAAAACATTACCTACAGTGGACCCCATCAGCGATTTGGCAAAAAGCTGCTTTCGTTTGAAGATCCCGATGGACTTCAATTGCATCTGGTCTTTGAAGATCGCAAAAATGATCTCCCCGGCTGGTATAAATCTGCGGTACCTTCCGAACATCAGATACAGGGATTCTGGAGTAACACGCTAAAGCTTGACGTGGTTGAGGACACAGAACACATCGTTACTTCTATCCTGGGTTTTGAGAAACAGTCCTCCGAAGGCAATGCTACCCTTTATCAAACACAAAGTGAGCTTGGCCACTCACTTATCATAGAAAAAGTGCCGAGTCGCCAGGGACAAAACGGAGCCGGCATTGTTCATCATGTAGCTTTCCAAACCGAAGACAATGATGACCTCCAGAACTTGCGACATAAAGTACTGCAACTGGGACTTCGTCCTACTGAAATTATTGACCGGCATTTCTTTAAATCTGTTTATTTCCAGACACCCGGCGGCGTTCTGTTTGAGATGGCGACGCACGGACCGGGCTATTTTGTAAATTCGGATCCCGCTGAAGATCAGGCCGAAAAACTGGAGCTTACTCCCTGGCACGAATCCAAGCGTGAGCAAATCGAGGCGGCTTTGCCTGAAATTAAAACCTAAGATTAACTCTATGTCACTATTCCGAGTAGATCCTGAAAATCCATTTAGTGGTCCGCATCAACAGCAAGAAATTATAACTGCCGGAACCGAAATTGAGGAGGCTAAACTTGCCATGATTCTGATTCATGGTCGCGGCGCCACTCCCCAGAGCATGCTTCCGCTTGCCAGGGAATTTAAACGAAATGATATCCATTTTCGGGCACTGCAGGCCAAAAGACATACTTGGTATCCCCGCTCCTTTCTGGCTCCCAAAGAAATGAATCAACCGGGCATTTCAAGCGGGTTACAGGCCATCCATGATCAAATAAATGAACTTAATGAAGCCGGCATTCCAACCAACACTATCGTTTTGCTGGGCTTCTCGCAAGGCGCATGCCTGGCTACCGAATTTGCCGCCCGACATCCACAGAGATACGGCGGAGTGGTCGGACTTAGCGGCGGACTTATAGGTGAATCCATTGATCCTGCAAACTACAGTGGTTCCCTGCAGCAAACGCCGATTTTCTTAGGCTGCAGTGATCGCGATCCCCATATTCCACAGGAGCGTGTTGATCAGACCGAGAATGTTTTTCTTCAGCTGGAAGCAGATGTCAACAAACAGATTTATAAAGGAATGGGACATACGGTTAATCAGGATGAAATAGCCCATGTTAATATTATTCTGAATAATATTTAAATACCCTGAATCATATCGGGCTAGTTTCGGTATCGCTTCCGGCAAAAATCAACCATGACTGACTGCTAATTGTGGACAGGGATTGGGAGCAGGGGTATCAGATCTAAGGATTAACACCCGACTTAATATTAATATCGGATACCACTTTTGATCTAATGAAAATAAATTCTTAACTATTTTCCATGGTATCCAGTGCTTTGGAAATCATTTCAGAAAGCACCGATACATAACGTTCTCCCAGCTCTTCCTGCTTACCTTGTAACAGCTCCTGCCATTGCTCGCTTATTCTTTCCGCCATCCGGATTCCCTTACCCGTACAGCTGATTGCCGTAGCTCTGCCCTGCGATTCCTTTTCCACCAGTTCGCGTCGCTCCAGCTTCTGCACCAATCGCGTTATAGTGGAGGGCTTCAGATGCAACTTATTGGCCAAGGCTCCGGGTTGCACTCCGGGATCCCTGTGGATAAGCAGCAGGAGAAGAGCATGGGAGGAAGATAGGCCCACCGATGCAAAAGCTTCATCCGCCTGGTAAGATAATTCCCGGGATAAAGCGCCCGCCAAGAAAAAAAGGTTTTGTGAGAGATCTAAATCGCGTTCATCTGCCATAAACCATTATTTGTTTGAACATGCAATTATAACTTAATCAAATATTATCTATTTAGAAACTATTACAATACTTGTAAGAAATCATGGGAGCGATTCGAAACGATGACAATATACCGAATCCCAAGCTGGCCGCTTTGAGCAATTTTACCCAGAGCATAGTTGTAAATCGGGGCAGAGAATCAGAAAAATTAGAAAACTTTTTAGACGCCCGCTATGAAGAAGAGCATCTATTAGGGATTATTATCCAATTAGAGTTAACAAATCATTAGATCAGAAATACCTCACTATACAAAAAACAAAATAGGTGGAATAACCAACACTCCTGCAGATGAGGTTTAGCTGATTGGTTATTATATTATCTACTTTTGCTCTACGTCGCAGGTTATTTAATTAAGTAATAGTGTATAAAAAATAATGTTTTACACCCTTTTAGTGTGATTTCCATCTTCTCATAGGTTTACTGTTGTAGAATTAGTGGTTGAGACTTGCTTTTCAGGAACACCAGCCTTGATAAGATTTTCCGGATCATTGCACCATTCATACCAGCCGCCGTCGTAAACCGATACATTGGGCCACCCCATCAGCCAGGCGTTCATAAAAGCTTCACTCCCCCGCCAGCCCGTACCGCAATAAAAAGCAACATGTTTATCAGGAGTAATCCCGCCCTCTTCCCAGGCCGAGGCAACTTCCTGGTATTCGCGCATTGTATGATCAAAGTTACGATAATTTTCCATATGATAGGCATCACTCCCACAGTTGCCAAAAATAGCGCCGGGTATTCGTCCTTTTTTTTCAATATAATGATAGCCGCTGCGATTACCGATAAACTCCTCCCAGCTTCTGATACTCACCAGTTCGCCTTTATCCGATGCCAATAACTGCTTTGCCTCTGGCATATCAATCATGTATTCCGGATGGACAGGAATCTCCTTCCCAAAATCCTCAACGGGGGTCGGTTTATACTCATCAGTTGTCAAATCAAAACCTTCGGTTTCCCAGCTGGTAATACCGCCATTGAGTATTCGAATGTCTTCGACACCGGCATATAGCATAATAGCTGCGCAGCGAAGCGCTCCCAGGTGTCCTGCACTTTTTCCGGGAAATTTCTCCTCATTATAAACCGGCGATGAAAAACGTCCGTAGATTACAACCGTGGTATCATGGCGAATCCCAAGCTTTAGCAACGTTTCCCGAAGTTCTTCGGGAGAACGTCGATTCCATGTTTCCGGTGACTCCAGGCTGTTGGTATCCATGGGAATAGCTCCCGGAATATGTCCTTTATGGTAATCCGCTATATGATCGTAATGGGAGTGACAAAGAACGTAATCACCATTAGTGTAATGGAGAGGTTTTTGTTTGTCAATGAGCATTTTTACCCATTCAGGATACACCAAGTGCTTGAATCGAGGTAACTGATCCAAGGGTAGGTCGGGGTTACCGACCCACTCTTCGATAAAGGTATTATAGACTCCAACATCTGAATACCCAAGGTCAATCAATCTTTTAGCCATCCCGGCGCTTTGCTCCTCATCATACCCGTACACCACAACCGCCTTTTCTTTATTAATATTTTTTTCTTCCAGCACTTCCACCCAATCCATATACTGGGTCCACTGCAGGGGGATACTTTTTGCACCGGGGATATGTCCGCCCCGCTGCTCGTTTTGCAGGGCCCATCCATTATAAGCGGCAATGGGACGAACATCGATTAGGATGATACTGGTTTCTTCAAGCTTTGAAATAATTTCTTGAGTAGATAGGGTATTCATGTTATTTTTTTGATGCCAAATGATAAAGTTAGCGTTTGCAGATTCCACAAGATATCGGGGCGGAGGCCGGGATGACACAGAATATGCTATGTTGATTTTGCAATTTTTGGGTACTACCGGTGTTCAGGATTGGGATGATCTAAACGGCAGCCGGCCTTCCACTCGAACCGCTGATTTATTTCCGTGCGCAGGAATACCACCCGTTTGGTCGAGCATGTGTGCCATATGCATGAGGTTCCAAGTCATAAAGGTGGTATTGCGCTGAGTAAACTCATTGTCAAAACCAGGTATAGATGTAATCTCTTTTCCGTTAGAAATATTAATACTTATATCCCTGCACTTCCTTTTCATCGGCTTTCACGCCCAAACCAAGTACCAACCGGTTTACAAAATTGAAGTAGCTAATCACCAACACTGCATCCAAAATACCCCGGTCGGATAAACCTGTATTTTTGAGTGGTGTGATATATTTTCTTTCGTCAATGCTATTCGGATTTAGCGTCAAATCTTTTGCCAACTGGCATAGTCGCTTATCTACATTATTTAGATCTACCTTATTGTAGTTTGCTCTCAATTGCTCAACACGTTTGCGATCTTTCCAGTAGTGATTGAGAGCTTCTCCATGATGAAGCTGACAGTATTCACAATCGTTCACAGCGGAAACCACGACCGCTATCATCTCTCGCTGGGCTCTACTCAATGGCGACTTGCTGAACATAATAGACATATACAAATCTATATGCTTTACGATGGTATCGGGATTCAGGCTTTGTATTTTGTGAATCCGTGCCAGTTTCCCCCGCTTTTCTTCTAACTCTTTATAAATTTCTTTGAGATTACCAGTGGCTTCTTCAGGTTCAATAATGTCGATAAATGCCATCCCAGATAGATTTGTAGTTTAATAAATCATTTTTTTGACGTTTAACACTATGGTTATCTTACCTAATATATTTAACAATAGTTTCACGCTCATTCAAGATGAGACTTTTCTTGTTTCTAAACTGTCCTCATAAGAATGCCGATCTACATAAAGTCTATGCTTTCAACGGATAGTTATATTTGGTACAAATAATTGGGTATAGAAATATGAATCCGAAGAGGCCTTGAGAATAGCTGGGAAAGGAATTCAATAGGCTATAAGTGCAAAAAACTTACTTCAACAAAAAGGAAGAGATAAATCTGCAGACTAATTTTAATGATATGTGACTAAATATCAATCAAGGCGCCCCTGAATACCGGATACAAGAAGCGCCAAGCTTTGGAAATAAATCTCATCATCGCCTTGAAAACCATCAGCAACTATACAAATCATATTACTGACACCCCGGTTAATGAGGCTTTTGAGGCAGAAAAGCTTGAGTTTTAAATAATCCTAAACAGATTATAAAATCATAATAAGGGGTTGACTATAGAAGGAGTCAACCCTTTTATATTTTTACACTTCAACATCCCAAATTCGCTCGCAATAATCGCGAATAGAACGATCGGAGGAGAAGTGTCCCATATTGGCCACATTTATAATGGCCTTTCTATTCCATTCGAATTCATCTTTATAGCAGGCTTCCACCTCTTCCTGCTTATCCACATAGCTGCGGAAATCGCCCAGCACCATAAAATAATCCCCGTCACTGAGCAATGCTTTGGTTATTGGGTGAAAAAGGTCGGGCTCGGAAGGACTAAAATATCCTTCATGTATTTGATCAATAACCTGCTTTAGTTCTTCATCTTCCTCATAAAGTTTACGGGGACTATAACCGCTGTCTCGGTTCTCTTCAATTTCATCTACCGTCTGACCAAAGATAAAAATATTATCCTCTCCAACCTGCTCGCGGATCTCTACATTGGCGCCATCCAGCGTACCGATAGTGAGCGCTCCGTTCAGTGCAAATTTCATATTTCCCGTGCCCGAAGCCTCCATACCCGCTGTTGATATCTGTTCGGAAAGATCAGCTGCAGGAATCATTTTCTCTGCTAATGACACACTATAATCAGGCAAAAAGAGCACCTTTAGCTTTGATGAAACATCCGGATCGTTATTAATGATTTCTGCTACATTATTTATCAATTTAATATGCAGTTTTGCCATCGTATAGCCCGGGGCCGCTTTACCAGCAAACAAAAGTGTTCGAGGTTCAATATCGGCATTGGGATTCTCCCTCAATCGGTTATAAAGTACGATAGCATGCATTACAGCCATCAACTGACGTTTATACTCGTGAATACGCTTAATTTGTATATCAAAGATAGAGTTCGGATTTACCACATTTCCACTCGTCCTTTCGATATGATCAGCCAGCCGTTTTTTATTGCGGTACTTAATCTCTTTAAAGGTTTCCTGGAAATCAGCATCCTCAGCAAATTGCTCTACTTCTTTAAGCTGATCTAAGTGTGTTACCCAATCTTTTCCAATACGATCGGATATAAGATCGGCCAGATCACGGTTGCATTGCCGCAACCATCGGCGAGGAGTAATACCATTTGTAACGTTGGTGAATTTCTCTGGAAAGTGTTTAGCAAAATCTTTGAAAATGGTCTTTTTCATCAAATCACTGTGCAGCTCTGATACACCGTTTACTTTTTTTGCTCCAACAATACCAAGATTGCCCATCCGTATTCGGGGATTCATTTCATTACTGATGATCCGCATGCGATCTTTCCGGTTCGAATCCCCATTCGTCATGTGGACAGTATTCAAAAAGCGTCGGTCAATTTCCCGTATAATTTGCGTATGGCGGGGCAGAAGATCCGACATCAGAGAGATAGGCCACTGTTCCAGTGCCTCAGGCATCAGCGTATGGTTGGTGTAATTCATTGTTTTGGTTACAATATCCCAGGCTGTATCCCACTTTAACTCCTCCTCGTCCATGAGCATACGCATCATCTCTGGAATTGCCAGATTGGGGTGCGTATCATTACACTGCACAGCCATCTGCTGTGGTATCTTACGAAAATCATCGAATTTCTTCTTAAATCGGGCCATGGCGTCCTGCAGAGAGGCGGAAACTAAAAAGAACTCCTGTTTCAGTCGTAGTTCCTGCCCTTTGAATACCTTATCATTAGGATAAAGTACGCGCGAAATATTTTCTTCCAGCAGATTACTGCGCACCGCCTCAATATATTCCCCCTGATTAAAACTCTTCAGATCAAACCCCTCATCTGAAGAAGCTTTCCACAGTCTTAGATTATTTACCACATCATTCTGAAATCCCGGGACGGGCGTATCATAGGCAACGGCTGTCACATTGTGCGTATCTACCCAGTCAAAATGCAATCGGCCGCCTTTATCTTCCGTTGCTTTCACTCTTCCATAGAAAGGAACTTTATAACTTTTTTGGGGTCGTTCTACTCCCCAGGGATAGCCATACTGCAGCCACATATCGGGCTTTTCAATTTGCCAGCCATCTTTAATATCCTGGTCAAAAATGCCATAGTCGTAACGGATACCGTATCCAATAGCCGGCACTCCAAGTGTGGCCATAGAATCCAGAAAACAAGCCGCCAGACGACCCAGTCCGCCGTTACCGAGACCGGCATCGATTTCGGCTTCGCGCACTTCATCATAGTCGAAGCCTACCTCTTCAATAGCTTCGGCCGCAACATCTTGCAGGCCCAAATTAATAAGCATGTTGTCCATTAACCGTCCGATAAGGTACTCCATGGACAGGTAGTATACCCGCTTGGACTGTTGATCGTAGTATTGCTGCTGAGTGTCTATCCACCGATCGTGCAGGCGGTCCATAACCGCAAGTACCACACTTTTATATTTGTCCCATTCAGTGGAGGAGTATTGATCCTTGGCCAGAGTATAATGGAGGTGCTGGCGAATATCCTCACGGAAAGAATCAACATCCATTCCGGTTCGGGGATTTAAAGCTTGCCGTTGATCTGTAGGCATAAAATTCTTATTGCTGGTTGCTAATTCATTGAAGGGGTAATTAATGATGAAAAAAGGAGAATTAAAAACAGAAAGATAGGACAAACACAAAAAAGTTGAGGACGACAAATATATCATATTATATGGATATACTTGTCACTCAGTACAAAAGATAAATACGCCCAAAACATCCCTCTTAATAGACAGTCAGTTATTATTAGCGCCGTTATTCAGTACTCGTATCCCCGATGTCCCATATAATAAAAAATAACTGAGCCCTGAAGCATTACCTACGTAATTAATGCTTTAATATGAAACTATTTTACCGTTATTTATAAAAAAGAATAATTTGCACTGAGGCTTCTGAATAATATACCGCCAACTTGCCAACACTTAGATAGTACGTATCCAAATACTGATTTACTACTACTTTTATGAACCTGTTCAGAACTACCTGCACATATAGCCTGCTAACAGTATTTATTGCTGTTTTTTTATGGATTGGTATATTCTATACTCCTGTCGTGTCAGGACAGGAGCTTCAGCCAACACTCATATCTGATTCAGAAGGCCCCATACATCAACATAATTCATTCTTATATGCTGATATCGATACTCTCAGGCAACAGGTATATCTATTTATAGAGTCGGGTTTATGGAGGTTTAATTTAGAAAATAAACAATGGCAGTTTTTGGATTCGTTAAAAAACCGTCCGGATGATATCGAGCATTATGAGTTCGGCTTTAACACTCCTAAACAAAAGTTACAGTTATGGTCGCACGGCGTGGGAGAAATGTACGATATTTCCCTATCTGATTACTCAATCGAACGCATCGATAACTCACATAATCACAGGAATCAGTTTGGGCACGCTCCGTTCTTTCATAAAAACGGATCTCTCTTTGCATTTGGGGGATATGGTTATTGGAACTGGAAAAATATCATCACCTTTTACAATGAAAAGATACGTGAATGGAATATTCAGCCGATTCAGCCCTCGTCCGATCTCCCGGCCCCAAGAAAACCGCTAGCCGTAGCTTACAGTCCTAATGATGATAAATTCTTTCTTCTGGGAGGCAACCATCCGGAAAAGGGTAGACAGGATGATCAATACACGAAAATTAACTTAAAATACGATTACTGGACGTTCGATTTCAAGAAGCAGCGTTGGAAACAAATTACTAATTATAACTGGCCAAACTTAAATTTTTACGAATCCCAACAATTAATACAGTTCAGTAAAACAAACCAAATTTCAAATACAGCCTTCAGCACTGACAGCCATTACTGGTATCTTCCCTTCTGGCGTAAAAATCAATCAAAAGATGTTATATACCTCAAACCTCTAAATGTAGAAACCGGTCAGGCTGCAGAACCGATACTGCTCAATTTCGGACTAAGCAGAGAATTTTTGCCCGTCAATTTTCTGTATAACAATTCCAGGAAACTTCTTTTTGTGGGCCTTGATTACCTTTCGCATACCTCAACCTATCCAATTCGGATATATGCATTAGATGAAAATCGGGTTTCAAATGCAATAATTCCCCAGAATAATGCACCCAATACCTGGACGTGGATTATTATTGCAATTACACTACTATTTATAATACTGGTAATCGGTTATATCTATATCAGAAACCAATCTCATTCAACCATTAAAACAGAAAAGAAATCCGTACTCGAGAGTTTAGACCGCTATGAATGGCTGAATGAGTCGGAACAAAAGCTAATTCATTTTCTACAGAGAAGCGATGCCTTTAAACAAACCCACGAGATTGAAGAATTCTTGTGGCCGGATGTCAATAATTACGACTACAGGCGACGTATGAGGAATGATATTATCAAATCAATAAACAACAAGATGCAGCAACATCTGGATCTGGATGAGCAGCTTATCATTAATAAAACCGATCCCAATGACAGGAGGAAGAAGCTATACGGTATTAACCCCGATATTAATTAGGCTTTTTTCAGTAAAACAGAACACTATTTTAAATGATACCCTGTTTATAGTCCGGCATTTATCCCTTGCGATAAATACCGTAATCCGGAGAAAAGCCGGGACGAGTTATATTTGCGGGAAGGTCAAGTTCTAAAAATCCTTTATAGGCGTTAGTTGCTACAAAATCCTGCTCAAATATTCCATATACGGCCGAACCGCTGCCTGTCATTGAGGCATAAAGAGCCCCAAATTCATACATCTGGTCTTTCAGGTTCCCCGCTACGTGGATACGTGGAAATACTGCCTGCTCTAAATCATTACTGAGCATATATTGCCATTCATCGATATGAATTTCAGTTAGTATCTTCTCCAGATCAAATTCCGGATCAGAATTAGACATACAGTTCTGATAAGCCTCGGCCGTACTGCTCTGTTCATTCGGAAAACAGGTAACGATCCAATAATTGGGCTGGATATCCAGGGGCTTTATATCATGACCTATGCCCCGGCCGAGGCCTGTCTTTCCCTTGATAAAGAAGGGAATATCCGCTCCAAGATCACGGCTCAGGTCTATCATCTCATCTTCGCTTAATCCCAGATCCTCAATTTTATTAAGCATCCGAAGCGTCAGGGCAGCATTACTGCTTCCGCCCCCAAGCCCCGCGCCAACCGGTATTTTTTTATCAACGCGAATCAGATAATTATGCTCTAATCCTACATAACGATCTAATACTCCTACTGCTTTTGTAATTAAGTTGCGATCGTCAGTGGGAATATCCTCATCACTAATTTCCAACTTCATTTCCGGCGCCTGCTTGACCTCAAAGCGATCACTCCACTCGATAAAACAGAAACCGGTTTCAATTTCATGATAGCCGGTGGGTAACCGTTCCAGCACGTGCAGACCCAAATTTATTTTAGCATATGATTCAGCAATCCACATGGATAGGTGATTAGTTAGTTGTTAATAGCTATTCGTTATTGGCATAATCAGCCAAAAATTTAAAATCCCAATAACGATTAACTAAGATATTTATCTTTAATTTTAAGCATATAATCGAAAGCGGCATCGTGTTCATTGGGAATTTCACCGTCTAGGATAGCCTCCTTAATCGCATCTTTTATGTCTCCGATTACCGGCCCTGGTTCCAGTCCCAGTGTTTCCATGATCTCATCTCCGCTGATGGGATTCTTCCATTTGCGCAGTCGGTCTTTTTTCTCGACCTCTTCAATCCTCTGTTCTACATAATCAAAATTCTCGTTATATCTTTGCACCCGGTAATCATTTTTACTGGTGATATCGGCTCGGCAAAGCATCATCAGATCATCAATATCATCACCAGCTTCGTAAATAAGTCTCCGTACAGCGCTATCGGTCACCTCCTCCGAAACAAGCGCAATAGGACGCAGATGCAGGCGTACCAGCTTTCGAACATACCGCATGCGTTCATCCAGAGGAAGCCCTAAGCGGCGAAAAATACGTTTCACCCACTTTGCCCCCAAGGCATCGTGTCCATGGAAGGTCCAGCCAACCCCCTTTATAAATTTCTGGGTGGCCGGCTTTGCTATATCGTGCATGATGGCCGCCCAGCGCAGCCACAAACTTCCTTCCATTTCTGCTACGTTATCCAATACTTTAAGCGTATGCCAAAAGTTATCCTTATGACGAACACCATTGACTTCCTTGACACCGTGTAGCCTTACCATTTCGGGAAAGAAGTGCTGCAAGAGGCCTGTTTTAAACAAATGCGCAAAACCAAGAGAAGGTTTGGAAGACATTACAATTTTGTTCAGTTCTTCAATGATGCGCTCCTTGGAAATAATCTCAATACGATCGGCCATCTCCTTTATACCACTGTATGTATCCTCCTCAATATCAAATTGTAGCTGTGTAGCAAAACGAATAGCCCGCATCATACGCAGCGGATCGTCATCAAAAGTTGTTAATGGGTCAACCGGTGTACGTATCAATTCTTTCTTAAGATCCTGTATTCCCTGGAACGGATCAATGAGCTCTCCATAATTTTCTTCATTGAGCGACCAAGACAGGGCATTAATGGTAAAGTCGCGCCGTAGCTGATCGTCTTCAAGTGTACCGTCCTCAACAATCGGCTTGCGGGAGTTGCGCCGATAACTTTCCTTGCGAGCACCGACAAACTCCAAATCCATATTCTGATATCTAATATGTGCGGTACCAAACTGCTTAAATACAGAAAGGTGATCGGTCCCCAGTAGTTCGGCCGTCTTGCGAGCCACGGCAATTCCCGAGCCCACGGTAACAAAATCGATATCCAGGTTTTCCGGCTTCTTTATACGGTTCAGGTAAAAATCCCGTACATAGCCACCTACTACATATACCTTCTGATCAACAGCCGCTCCGGCCTGTGATATTATATCAAATACTTCTTTATGTTTAGGAGGAATGTCCTGCACTGTATCTATATCTTTTCCTTATACTACAAAACACTCAATAGTTTAATTGCTGCTTTATAGCCTTTCAAAATGAGCGTAAAAATAAGAACAAATACACTTGCTTTCAGGTATTCTTTGCAAGATCTTTCAGAAAACATTTGAAGGCCATTTTTATAGATAATGAAATCATCTTCTGCTAAAACAGCCCTGCGTATCAGCTTGTTGGTTTCTTTTATCTCGCTCTGCCTGAAACTGAGCGGTTTCTGGATCACTTCATCTACGACGGCCCTGTCAGACGCGGCCGAATCGGTTATTCATCTTCTTGCTGTGGCCTTCGTTTATTACGGCCTGCTATTGAGCGCCAAACCAGCAGATAAAAAACATCTGTACGGACATGAGCGCGTGGAATTCTTATCTGTAGGCATTGAAGGAGCCGTTATTATCATAGCGGGCATCACTATTATTTATCAATCGATAGATAATTACCTGCATGGCTATGACCTGCAACAATTGATGAACGGAATCTACCTGATTGGAGGAGCGGGTATCATAAATCTGGCACTGGGAAGCTATCTGATGAAAGTTGGACAGCGCGAAAACAATATGATCGTAATCAGTAATGGCAAGCATACACTCACTGATGTTTGGACCAGTGCCGGTGCGGTAGTTACTCTTTTGATAATCCGGTTTACCGACTTTGTTTTACTCGACTCACTCGTGGCCGGAGCACTGGCATTTTATATCATGTTCGAGGGATTCAAGCTCTTACGGTATTCCATAGACGGTCTTATGGATTCACGCAATCCAAAAGCCGATCGTAAAATTCGGGATATACTTACCCGAGAACACCCGGGCTCTATGATGAGTGTCCATAACCTTCGTCATCGCACAACAGGCAATACCACCTGGATAGAATTGCATGCCATCTTCAAAGAGGGTGTATCTCTTGAAGATGCTCATGATGATGCCACTATCTTAGAAAAAAGGTTGATCAACAATTTGTCGGGAGACGTTATTGTAACCATCCATCTGGAGCCGGAAGGCAGCCACGAAGATGTTCACCATCCACTTAAAGACGCCGACCAGAAACGTCCGCTGGAGGATTTTATTTAGCTAGCAGAATGCGAAAGTATCAAGCAGAAAGTGTTCGAGTTGAAGAAAAATGATTCGTTAGATTAATACAACTCAAAACCTGGATCTGATTACCTTGCATTCAAAAATCCCGATCCAAACACTTTCCACGATCTACTTTTTACTAAGAATTTAAACTTCAACGCCTACCTTCGAGTGGTCCCCCAAATGTACTTCCTGGTCCACATTATCCAGTTCGGCATGGCGCCCAATAGTTGAGCGTTCGATATTACAACCTTCCAGCCGGGCATGCTCTTGTATCAAGCTGTTTTTAACGGTGCATTTTTTTAGGATACTCCCTTCTGCGATACTGGCATTGGGACCTATTATACAGTTTTCAAGCTCCACATTATCCCCGATATAGACCGGAGGAATAATTTTTGTCCCTTCAAATCGATCTTCATCTATATCTTCGTGTTCTTTTTCTACAATAACACCGGAAGTATTTAGCCAGGAAGGCAACGTTCCACAATCAAGCCACTCATCCACGGTAGCTTTTTTAAAGACATTATCCTTTTTGAGCAGACGATCAAGTGCATCTGTCAATTGAAATTCCCTGCCATGACCACGAATATCATTATCAAGCAGGTACTGAATTTCATCCAGCAATTTCTCTGCCTTTTTAAAGTAATAAACGCCAATAATAGCCAGATTGGAAATAGGTTCGTCAGGCTTCTCCACAAAATCTGTAATACGACCGTCCTTTTCGACTGCTACCCCAAAACGGGAAGGATCTTCAACTTTTTTAAGCCAGATAACGCTATCGGCGTCACCAATAGTAACCGAACCCTCCATATCAAATATGGTATCGGCAAAGACGATAATGCATTCTCCTTCCAGGTCTTCTTTCGCACAGTAAACGGCGTGTGCCGTTCCTTCTGCTTGTTCCTGCACACGGAATGTAGCCTCTGCATCCTGCCGATCACTCATCGCTTTTAAAGCATCCTTAATCTCTTGACCAAAATCAGGTCCCAGTATAAATACTATTTCGTCAATATCACGGTCCAGAGTGCGTCCAAACGTCTCTACAATACGTTCTACGATCATTTTTCCAGCTACCGGTAACAACGGCTTGGGTACAGTATGCGAATGCGGACGTACTCTGGTTCCACGTCCTGCCATTGGGATTATTAATTTCATATATTTGAGCGAATTTAGATGAAAGTTTGTTCCTTGCTTTTAGCGACATTAATATAACAGATGTTCTTGAAATTAGCGACTTTGCGTCTTTTAAAAATCCTATAATTAAATTTCATTCTATTGAACTGGTATCTAAACGTACTTGACGGTCTCATTATATTTTTTGTCATAATCATGGCCCGTCATACCATACTTCGGGGACGTTATTTCCTTCATATCTTTCAGCAACACGGTTATAAGTTCAATGAATTCTGGCAATGGCTGCTTGACCATTGGAACCAGCGGGTTATTACCCCTGAACATATACTCTATAATATAGTGATTGCCGTTTTACTGTTGTTACTCTCTACCTCAGTAACCGGCAGTACCGCTATTGTGATACTTTCTCTTTTTGGAATTATCTGGTTCTGGTCATTTGACTATTATAGGGGGCAGGAAGAAAAGAAACCCTTGGTATTTACGCCCCGCATGATCCGCCTGACTATCCCTTTTGCTCTTCTAGGCCTGATGCTGCCGGTTGCTTCTTCTTATCTTGCATATCTCAACCGGGATATACTATTCCTCGCTGATATCTATATCCTCTCTTTTGGATGGGTATTGGGCAATGCTCTTTTACCACTATTTATTTTTGTGGCGGGACTATTAACCAGACCGATCGAGAATTATATTCACCGGCATTTTATTAAGCTGGCAAAGAAAAAACTGCGGCAAATGCCTGATCTGACGGTTATTGCAATTACCGGTAGCTATGGCAAAACAAGCACGAAGTTTATGATACGCGACCTGCTCAGTGAACGCTTTTCGGTTTGCTCCACACCCGGCAGTTATAATACCCCAATGGGCATTTGCAAGGTTATTAATAACGATCTGGAGGCTCATCATCAGATACTGGTTCTGGAAATGGGTGCCCGCTATGAAGGTAATATTGACGAGCTATGCAATATTGCAGAACCCAATATTTCCGTAGTTACAAATGTGGGAATTGCCCACCTGGAAACTTTTGGCTCACAGGATGCCATCGCACGTACCAAATCTACGGTGGTAAAACGTACGAAAGAGAACGGTAAAGCAATTCTTAATGCCGATGATAAGCGTGTTTCGGCTATGGCTAAACTCCGTGATGACTTAGAAATTATCCGCGTAGGGTTGAAAAAAGGTGACATACAGGCATCTGACATTCGATATAGTACGCGGGGCATGCAGTTTACTGTTACCGGAGGGAGGGAATCCGAGACTTTTAGCATGAAGCTACTCGGCGCTCATAATGTACAAAATATGCTGCTGGCTATTGGGGTCGCCCGCTCATTTGGAATGCGGATGGCCACCATGGCCTTGGCAGCCAAACGCATGGAACCCGTTGAACATCGACTGGAATTAAAACACCAAGGCAGCCTTACCGTCATTGACGATGCCTTTAACTCCAATCCCGTTGGAGCAAAAAATGCAATAGAAATTCTTGCTCAGTTTGAGGATGGACGGCGCATCATTATAACTCCAGGCATGATTGAGCTGGGAGAAATTCAGGAAGAAAAAAACTACGAGTTTGGCCAGCAGATAGGAGAAGCAAAACTGGATCTGGTTATCCTCGTGGGGAAAAAGCAAAGTCGCCCCATCCGGGAAGGAATACGTTCAACCGGCTTTGACATGGAGAACGTCCAGGTTGTCCAAAGCCTCTCCGCCGCCAATAAGTTAATGCAGGAATACGCCAAAGCCGACGACATTGTCCTATACGAAAATGACCTGCCCGACAGCTTTGACGAATAGATAACTTATCTCAAAGCCTCTAATCTTCTTTTATACTTTCTTATCACTAAGATAAAAAGACTTTTAAGCAGGTAGGTGTTCTTTTATTAAGCCATCTCCTTTTCTATTTCGGATCGTTCTTTGGGGACATCCGTCATATTTTCAAAGCCATCGTCTGTAATAATGAGGTTATCTTCAATGCGAACCCCACCAAATTCCATCATATTTTTAAGCTTTGAAGCATTCAAGAATTTGGACATTTCTTCATCTTCCAGAGCAGGTTTTAAAAGCGCCGGCACAAAATACAGTCCGGGCTCAATGGTTAGCACCATGCTGGATTGAAGGGTCCGGCGCATTCGCAAGTATTTGATTCCGGGCCGCTCAATACGCTCAACACCTTTAGGATAACCGCCTACATCATGTGTATCGAGTCCAAGGAAATGGCCCAAACCGTGCGGAAAGAACAGGGCAAACACATCGTTCTCCATTAAATCATCAATGCTGCCAGTAACAATATTCGCATCCTTAAGTCCCTGCATCATGACCCGGGCAGATAAAACATGCAGATCTTCCATCTTCACATCAGGTTCAGCTGCCTCAATCACCTGCTTTTGAGCTTCCAGTACGGCTTCATAAATTTCAGCCTGCTCAGCACTAAATTTACCACTCGCCGGATAGGTACGGGTAAAATCAGAGGCATAACCATTACATTCATATCCGGCATCAATAAGAAACAGGTCCCCATCTTTTATTTTACGGCTGTTCTCCACATAATGTAAAATAGCACTATTCTTTCCAGCAGCGAAAATACCGTTATAGGCATCCTGCATCAAACCATTGCCAATCTGATGATAATCGAATACGGCTTTCATTTCATATTCGTATTTACCGGGCTCTAACGCTTCCAAAACGCCGCGGTGTGCAATGTTGTTTACCCGTGCCGCTTCTCGCAGCTGGTCAAGTTCCCAATCGGTCTTAAACACCCTACAATGAGTAAGTGCATCTGGCAGAGCCTCTAAATCAATAGACACTTCACGGTCAAACTCTTCAATAAATTCCGCCTGTTCTTCATCCAGGCAATAAATTTTTTCAGCATCCAACTCTTTTAATACCTGGGGCAGTTTACTGTCATAGTGAAGATGGTCAGGATCATACTCCGACTGATATTGTTCTTTGCTCTTCACAATTCCGTGCCATACAGCATACTGTGCATCACGATTTGGAACGAACAGATGATATTCCTGGGTATTAAGATCTAAAATAAGATGAAAATCAGCTTCATCTACTCCGGTCAGATACCAAAAGTTGGACTCCTGCCGAAAGGCGAACTCATAATCCGTATCATAACGGTACATTAATTCAGCGCCTTTCACATAAACAATGGCGGTTTCCTCATCAAATAATGAAAATAATTTTTTGCGATGTAGATGGTGCATAAGAGTCTAATAATTTTATGAAAAAATGAGTCTGAAACTTACGAGAAATTCAGAGGGGATAAAACTGTATTCATAGACTTTTATGTCGCATATTCCTTAATAACTTCCAATAGCTTCTCAGAGAGTTCAGATGGCTTTAAAAACGTATCAAGGTCAAAATAATCGGACAGGTCGAATAAATGAGTCCCCCCATTTGAATATACTGTTGTGTTACGACTGCTTTCGTCAAAAAGAAGGTCAAGATTAATTTCCAATACCGCTCTGTTTTTATTTTGCTCATTCAGAATGGCCGTCATTCGACTACCTCCATAAGCCGTTGTTAAAGTGGAAAATGCCAACCGGCGTTCTTCTTCCAGCGAATGCACATAATAGTAATGGCTCAAATTAAGATCACTTAGTTCCTGGTTGAATGACAGATACCGAATATCTGCATAATGACGAGAATCCCATATTTCGGGTAGCATTTTCATAAACCACTTACGAAGAACAGGTGAAGCTTTTTCACCGGCAAATCCCCGTTCCCTCCAGTATTCAAAATTTTTCTGGAATTGTGATAAGTTTTCTGGTAAGCCGGAGGGACGAGTTCCGAGTTTTTTCACTTTTTGTCCGCCCATCTGATACCAAAAATCCGTTACACCGTTGGTTAACAGCAGGTAAGGGGCTTCCACATGTTGATTATACCGGGCCGCCTGCCGGGCGGTATCTCCCGATATAGGAACATACTCAGCTTTACATTCGACCAAAATCCGGGGCTCAAACTGCTGACTATAACAAATAATATCCGTGCGCATTTCTGTACCCGCCAGCTTACCAATGGACTCTTCTGTAGAAATGCGATGCTTTGACCAACCAGCTCGGATTAAAAACTCAATAATACGAAGCCGAACCCGCTCTTCCGGGAGGTTTTTTAACGGTTTCCGATGGATGGTATTCCAGAGCATTTTTTTACCCGCCCTCCACACCACCTGTGGATATGTTGAAATGGCTATACTTTCCATAGGGCTTTAATATAGCGATACATCTTAAAGCGAAAACCAATAAAAAAGGCTCCGATCAATTGGAGCCTTTTTTTGAAGATACTCTGAACGTTATGCTGCGGCAGCCTCTTTTTCCTTGTCAATTTGACGGTAAATAAGCAGTTGCTGACCAATGGAAACAACATTATAGATCAGATAATAGAGGCTAAGTCCCGCTGCAAAATTGTTGAAAATAAACAGCAGCATGAAGGGGAAAATATATTGAAGGGCCTTCATATTTGGTCCACCAGCGGCACCACCGCCTCCGCCACCGGGACCCATACCCCCGGTAAGCTGACTCTGAACCATCATTGCGGCAGTCATTAGTAATACAAATCCAGCCAGTTGGTCGCCCAGAAAAGGGATTTCAAAAGGCAGGCTTAGAATATAATCAGGAGCCGAAAGGTCTTCTGCCCATAAAAATTCCTGTTGCCGGATAAGAATAGAATTTTGGAAAAATCGCCACAGGGTAATCAAAATTGGGAGCTGTAATAGATTCGGCAGGCATCCTCCAAGTGGGTTAACGCCTTCCTCTTTGTACAACTTCATAGTTGCTTTCTGCTGCTTCTCGGGATCATCCGCATACTTTTCCTTTATCTCCTGCATTTTGGGCTGTAATTCCTTCATGGCAGCCATACTCTTATAACTTTTCTTCGTAAGCGGGTAGAGCACCAGCTTAATCAAAACAGCAAACAGGATAATAGCCAACCCCACATTCATATATGGATCCACAAAACCAAAGTAGGGTATGATGAGATATTTAACCAGCGGATCAGAAATCCAGCTCAGCCAACTATATCCTGTATCAACCATGTCATAGGTAGTACTGCTATAATCCCTCAGGGCATGGTATGCCATGGGACCCGTATACATCTGGAATGATGCCGTTCCCTGATCAGAAATATCGGTAGTAATAAACGACTGATAATGATGTTTTGTACTTCGTTGCTCAGTAGTACCTGTCTGCTCTCCCAACAGCAGGGCTCCCTGTGTTGGGTTATCTGTTTTAATAATTTGAGAAAAGAATTTCGTGCGTGTTGCTACCCAGTCAATATCACCGTTATAATTCTGCTCGCTTTGGCCTGCTTCGCTTAGCTTAAGCTGTTCCATTTCACCGCCAGTATAGACATAAGCTGAAGCATAGACAGCTTCCGCACTCGGATCTTTCTCAGTAAACCGAAGCCGGGGCTTCCATCCAAAATCAACCGCTCCTCCAATTATGTCACGCTCTAATCCTACAAACTGAACATTCAGCTCGTATTGATGTGAATCCCCATTCAGTACATAGGTATAAATGATGCGTCGTTCGTCATCAATATTTAAGGCATATTTTACTTCTGTGGTGTCTCCCTCCCCAATCGATAAAGAATCAGCTTCCGTCAGGGGCTCAAAGACCAGCTCATCCGTTTCGACATTATAGTTTTCACTCGTTAGAAAGCCCAGGGAATAAGCTGACCTTGTAGTATCAGCGATCATGCGAAGGGGCTGATGGTCCCAGCTCTCGTAATCCTTCAAAATCATTTGCGAAAGTCCGCCACCTACATTCGTAAACACCGCCCTATAAAGAGGCGTATTTACAACGGTCGTTGATGTATCCGTCACGCTGGCCTCAGAAAACATCCCCATTTCTGCTTGTTCATCCTCATCTTCTGCACTTAAAGACGGACTGCGACTCTCATTGCCAGTATCATCAGCTTGTTGTTCCACAACCTGGGCACTATCATTGGCCTGCTGGCGAGCCTGCTGACTATCTTCCTGCACAGCAGCAATACTATCCTGACGGGCTTGCTCTGCCTGCTGTTGACGCAATTCTTCTTCTGTTGGCATGGTAAAATAGGCCCATGCAACCATTACAAGTAATATTAGTATGAGTCCAGTTACAGTATTACGATCCAAGAGAAAACCTCAGTCTAAACTTTTGTTTTTGTTTTCGATTCGGGTACGGGGTCATAACCTTCATCCCCCCAGGGATGGCATCGGCTGATGCGCTTAACGGTGAGCCATAAACCTTTCAAAGCCCCATGCTTTTGAAATGCTTCAATGCTATACGAACTACATGTAGGATGATAACGACAACTATTGGGCATCCATGGAGAAATCACCAGCTGATAAAACCGTACAAATCCTATAAAAAGATATTTCATGGATATATTAGGAAATGGTGGGAAGTTGATCGCGAAGTTGAGTCAATACTTTTTTCACATCACTCTCAACATCGGTATAGGTGGCATCGATTTGCCGGGCCATCAATACTCCATGTAATGTTCTTTGCACATTACTTAAAGAATCGGTTACTATATGCTGATGCCGACGATAAGCCTCTCTGAGAAGCCGTTTCATGCGATTTCGTTTATGAGCTTTTCCTAAGCTTTTCTTTACAATAAAACCCATAAGGCAACCGGAAGAAGTTTTATTGATAATTTGATATCGCAACGCCAAAACACGTCCGCGAATTATATGAGCATCTTTTTCGAAAAGACGCTGAAAGTTCTTCCGGCCCCTCAGGATTTTTTTTCTTGGTAAGCTTAAATCACCGTTTGAGGTCGAAGATTGATTACTTCGGTCCTTTTTCATCACTAATCGTCAAACGATGTCGTCCTTTCTTACGTCGACTTTTCAGTACTTTTTTTCCGTTCTTACTTTTCTTCCGTTTACGGAAACCATGCTTATTCTTACGCTTCCGATTGCTTGGTTGATATGTACGCTTCATGGGTAAATCGGTTTATGAAAACTTCAATTCGTAGATAGACCCACAATTTAAAAATAAATTTAGACAATAAGAACCATAATTTATTGGTTACATTAAATGAAAGGATTAGTAAAAAGATAGAAAAAACCGGCTTTTAAGCCTTAATTAATTTGAACAGACTCTAAGTTAGCTGTAACTTTCGTAAATCATATATAATACAGAGATTAAGTAATACGCTTTATGTTCGACAAAATAGGCGACATTTTAACTAGTATTTTCGGTACGAAGAGCGAGCAGGACCTTAAGAAAATCTGGCCCATCGTTGAAGAAATTAATGAGCACTATGAAAAGATGGAGCAGCTCTCCGACGAAGAGCTCAAACAAAAGACCGAAAATTTCAGACAAAAAATATCCAATGCAACAGCGGAAGTTAAGGAAGATATTGCCTCTGTTAAGGAAATCCTGAACAGCAATGAAGAACTATCGGTTGATCGGCGCCGGGAACTCGGCGAAGAGCTGGAGGAGCTCGAACAGGAACACACCGATACCATTGAAGATGTTCTGGAGGAAATCCTGCCTGAAGCATTTGCGGTAATGAAGGATACCTGCCGCCGCTTTGTCGGTGAAAAATGGAAGGTAGGCGGCAGCATGAACGAATGGGGGATGATTCCCTACGATGTTCAGCTGGCCGGGGCCGTAGCGATGCACCAAGGGAAAATTGCCGAAATGAAAACCGGTGAAGGTAAAACACTGGCCGCAATCATGCCTGCCTATCTGAATGCACTCAGTGGGCGTGGAGTACATATCGTAACGGTCAACAACTACCTCGCCAAGCGTGATGCCGAGTGGAACGAACCCCTGTTTAACTTTCACGGACTTGAAGTGGATTGCGTGGATCTCTACGATCCGAACTCTGAGCAACGCCGAAATGCCTACAGGGCAGATATAACGTATGGAACCAATAACGAATTTGGGTTCGATTACCTGCGTGACAATATGGTGATTAACTCTGAACAGCTTGTTCAGCGTGATCACAACTTTGCTATAATTGATGAGATTGATTCTATTCTGATTGATGAAGCGCGAACGCCACTCATTATCTCTGGCCCCGTTCCGGAAGATAATAAATCCCAAAAATATGAAGAGCTTAAACCCCGTGTTGAGTCTCTGGTTAACGCACAAAAGAAACTGGTGGCCTCTCTCGTTAAAAAAGGTCAGGAAGCACTAGATGAGGGGAATGAGGAAGAGGCAGGTCTGGCGCTTTATCGTGCCCAGCGCGGATTTCCCAAGAACAAGAAGTTCCGCAAAATGATGCAGGTGCCCGCCAATCAAAAGCTGGTTCAGCAAACAGAGGCCTTTTACCTGCAGGATAATGCTCGTCGACTGCCTGAAGTGGATAAAGAACTTTACTATTCGGTCGATATGAAAATGAATAATATCGAGCTTACCGAAAAGGGCCAGGAATTTATTACAAAGGCGAATGAGGATCCCGATTTCTTTATTATTCCGGATCTGGGTACGGAAACTTCCCAAATAGAAGAAGAGATCGAAGAACTCCGGGAAGAAAAAATCAGCGAAATTAAAGAAAATAATGAGTTCAGCGAAGAATACAAGGAAAAGAAGATAAAAGAAGCGCGGCAAGAGGTTGAACAGGAACGAGAACGCCGTTTCAATGAGCTTCACCGACTGTTTGCCGAACGCAGTGACCGTATCCACACGGTTAACCAGCTCCTGAAAGCCTATACCCTCTTCGAACGAGAAGAAGAATATATCGTACAGGAAGGCAAAGTGCAGATTGTTGACGAACACACCGGCCGTGTACTATCGGGACGCCGCTATTCGGATGGCCTCCATCAGGCTATTGAGGCGAAAGAAAATGTTAGCGTGGAAGCAGCTACTCAAACCTACGCCACTATTACTCTGCAGAATTACTTCCGGATGTACAACAAGCTTGCCGGTATGACGGGGACAGCGGCTACGGAAGAAGGGGAGTTTAATGAAATTTACGATCTGGATGTAGTTATCATTCCCACGAATGAACCGGTTATCCGTGATGATAAAGAGGACTTGGTATTCCGGACTAAGCGCGAAAAATATAACGCTGCCATCGAGCGTATCCGCGAATATCACGAAAAAGGACAACCCGTACTTGTGGGTACTACCAGCGTGGATGTTTCCGAAACGATCAGCCGGATGCTCAAGCGCGAAGAAATTCCACATAACGTTCTCAACGCTAAACACCATGCCCAGGAGAGTGAAATTGTCGAAAATGCGGGTCAGCCGGGGGCAGTAACCGTAGCAACGAACATGGCCGGTCGTGGTACGGACATTAAACTGGCGCCGGGCGTCAGGGAAAAAGGCGGACTGGCTATTTTGGGAACGGAACGCCATGAATCGCGCCGCATTGACTTGCAGCTGAGAGGACGTTCCGGGCGTCAGGGAGATCCCGGAGAATCCCAGTTCTTTGTCTCTCTCGAAGATGACTTGATGCAGCTTTTCGGTTCTGACCGCGTCGCCAAAGTAATGGACCGGCTCAACTTTGAAGAAGGCGAAGTCATTACCCATTCCTGGATTACCAAATCGCTGGAACGGGCACAGTCCAAGGTAGAGCAAAACAACTTCAGCATTCGTAAGAAACAGCTGGAGTACGATGATGTTCTCAATAATCAGCGGGAAGTTATTTATGCCCGCCGAAAGCACGCTCTTTCGGGTGATGAACTGAGGAGCGATATTTATGATATGCTCGAAGACTTGGTTCAAAGCGTTGTAGAGGAGCACTATCCTAAAGGAGAACTCGAAGAAATTCGGGATACCATCCTCCGATTCCTGGCAGTAGATATTGACCTGGAACGTGAAGAAATGGGCAAGCTGGGAGAGGATAAGCTTATTGACCATATTATAGAGCGGGCCTACGAGGTCTACAACAAAAAGGAAAAGATGATTTCAGAGCCGCTCTATGAAGTTATCAAAAATATTGAGGCTTCCGATGCCGAGGACAAACCTTCCAAAGTTCAGGTTATCTTTACTGACGGCATTCGTCGCATGCGCGTTGTGGTGGATGTAGAAAATGCACTCGAAAATGAAGGACATGAGGTGGCGCGTGCCCTTGAACGTACGGCCGTTCTCTCTATTATTGATGATAAATGGATGGATCATCTGCGGGAGCTTGATTCCGTAAAAGAAGGGATCGGCCTTCGCTCATTTGCCCAAAAGGACCCCCTCCTGGAATACAAGCGTGAAGCTTTTGATATGTTTAAACAGCTGCTTGATGAGATCAACCAAGAGGCAATTTCCCTGATTTGGAAAGCGATTCCCGAAATGCAGGCCGACAAACAGCGGCTCCAGCAAGCACCCGAAAAACGCGCTAAGGTGAATATGAACCAAGCTAAAACAGAGCATTCGGATGCTACCAACATGGGCTTTAAAACCAATGCCCAGCAGAGTCAAAATGGAGGTCAACAGCAACAACAACAGCGGAGTGACCAAAAACCCCAGCCGGTTACTGTAGAAGAAGAACCAGGACGCAACGACTATGTTAAAATACAAAACATGGGTAGCGGGGAAGTAATCGACATCAAGTGGAAGAAAGCCAAACGCATGATCGAAGAAGACAGCTGGGTCCTTATAGAAAAATAGTTAATGGTTACTGATTATTGGTCAGGGGGAAAACCAATAATAAATAACCATTGCCCAATAACAACATATGGAAGTTTTAGGAATCGATATTGGAAGCTACGGTCTCAAGGGATGTATTGTAGATACGGTGAAAGGGGAAATTCTCTCAGAACGCATAAGTACGCCACCCCTGGAGGATACCACCCCCCACAAAGTACTGGCACAGATGCACCGGATCGTGCGGAAAGAATTTGACTGGGAAGGCCCCATAGGATGCGCTTTCCCGGCACCGGTACGGAATGGCATTGTATTATCCGCTAAACGTATACATGATTCCTGGGTTGACGCCAATGCCGAGCAGCTCTTTTCAGAAATTACTGATAACCCGGTTTCCGTTATCAATGATACGGATGCCACTGGTCTTGCAGAAATGCACTTTGGGTCCGGACAGATGAAACAGGGACTTGTTGTTGTGCTTACACTGGGCACCGGAATTGGTTCTTCTCTTTTCATGAATGGTCAGCTGGTACCCAATACCGAACTGGGCCTTTTGGAAATTCGCGGCATTACGGTGGAAGAACGCGCTTCTAACAAAGCACGCGAAGAAGAAGGCATTCCTAAAAAATCATGGGCAAACCGACTGCAACTGGTACTTGAACACCTGGAAAAAGTATTCCATCCGGATCTTTTTATTCTTGGTGGACAGCTGAGCAAAAAAGCGGACAAAACATTCCCCTTTATCAAGATAAACACCACTTTCAAGGCCGCAAGCTTCCAGAATGATTCAAGCATAGTAGGGGCCGCTATGATAGCAGCCCATCAAAAAAATGATGTTTTTTATCGCTAAAAAAGTATTTCTTTAAGAAACTGCTTTTAAAATTTTGGGGGAAAGATGAAATCGGCTTTTATCAGACTGGGGCGCTGGATTATTCAATTTATCGCAGGCTTTATCATTATCTCAAGCCTGATCGTATTGCTATTTCGATGGGTTAACCTGCCCACAAGCTCATTTATGATGCAACGCTCTGTTTCTGCATGGTGGAATGGGGAAGACCACTTTGAGCTCCATTACGAGTGGACCAACTGGGATGACATGTCTTCCCACATCAAGATGGCGGCCATTGCTTCAGAAGACCAAAACTTTGCAAATCACTGGGGCATTGATTTTGCCTCGGTCCAAGAAGCACTGGAAGAATATGAGCAGGGACAAGGTCTTCGCGGGGCCAGCACCATTACCCAGCAAACCGCTAAGAATCTCTTTCTTTGGCCCAATCAATCCTATGTACGAAAAGGCATTGAAGCCTATTTTTCTTTGTTACTAGAGCTATTTTGGCCGAAAAAACGGATTTTAGAAGTATATCTGAATATTGCCGAATTTGGGGATGGCGTTTACGGAGTTCAATCGGCGGCTGACCGATACTTTTTTACAACCGCCGCCCGACTATCCAAATCTCAAAGCGCCCTGATGGTTACAGCATTACCCGCTCCCAAACGGTATAACCTGGCCAGTCCCTCGGGCTATATGCTTAGTCGTCGTGATTGGGTGATGCAGTATATGGACCTTTTAGGCGGCTCTTATTACCTGGAAAAGTTGGATTAATGTTCAGTTCATCGCAAGATTATACCAGCCCTTGCTTGCCCTTTCCGCAATCCTTTCTTTAATTCAAGCACTATTCTCTAATGACACAGATAGCCATGAAATACTTTTTTAGGAGCGTAATCCTACTTTTATTACTTCCACTGGTAAGCCAGGCACAAAGCGAACTGGATACGTTAAGCCTCGAATCCATCTTCTATGAGCCGCTGCTGGCAGGCAACCGACCTGACTTTACCGCCTTTTCGCCTGACTTGTCCCGCATTTACTACCAGGCCAATGATTCGGCCAAAACGGAGGAAAAGTATTATACGGTAGATCTGAACGGGCAAAACAAAGACACCACTTCTGCCCGCTTTAAATCTGTATTTCGTGTTTCGCCTGACGGATCAAAACTAACCTACAGCGACGAAGGGGATATCTGGATTGCCGATACCAACTTTACCAACAAGACCCGGCTGGTAAGCTCCGAGCTATCGGAATACGACCCTACGTGGGGACCTGAAAGCCAGCGCATAGCCTACATCCAGGAAGGCAACGCATGGATATTAAACACCCAGACCTCAGAACTCAGACAAGTCACCAACAAGAAGGAAGAGGAACCGGACTTTTCTATTCTTGACTGGGCGGGCAGTAATAAACTGGTTCTTTCGCAGTGGGACACCTCCGATTATGAAGAGTACTATTTCCCCGAATATGTCGGGGAAAAGGTTCAAACAGGTGCTACCCGAAGGGGCATCCCCACACAGCTTATTTCTGTGGCCTACCTGGACTCGTCCAAGGTTGAGGTTATGCACAAACAGAAAGGCTACCTGGATACCGATATCAGTGCATCGGGACCATATCTTGCAATTGACGTGCTAGATGCTCCCATGAAGAAAAGAGAAATCATTGTTTTCGACCTCGAAGAGCCAAAGGAAACCGCCGTCTTTGAAGATTCCACCCAGGGTTGGTTTTACGGAACCGATCTGAATTTTTCCCCCGAAGGAAATAAGCTAATGTTCTTTTCCGAGCAGGATGGATGGAACCATATCTACAGCGTTGATCCCGATGGCAGCAACCTCCAAAAACATACGGAGGGCGAATTTGAAGTTAGCTGGGCAGAATGGATCAGTAACCATCGTATCGTCTTTGCCTCCAGCGAAACGGGCCCGGGAGAGCGACACCTATATACCCTGAATACCCAAACCAATGAGATCCAAAAACTAACGTCCAGGGCAGGCTACCGGCAGGATTTTAAGCTTAGCCGTGATCACCGCTACCTGGTTTACAAATATACCTATTTCAATGAGCCTTTCGAACTTTACGCTTTGGATCTGGAGAATCCCAAGGAGGTCCGTCTTACCCATACCATCCCCGATCGCTTTAAAAACATTGACTGGCAAAGGGAAGACTATATCCGTTTTACCAGCCGGGATAGAGAGACCGAGTTATCAATGTCTGTCCTGGAACCGCTCGATATACAGCCCGAACGGGATTATCCGGTTGTTGTATTTGTTCACGGGGCCGGATCGCTCCAGAATGTCTATAAAGGCTGGTCCAATAGCTATCCCCGTGAATATATGTTCCACCAGTATCTAACGGCCCACGGGTACTATGTGATGGAAGTAGATTACCGCCACAGTACCGGCTATGGACGCGAGTTCCGTGAAGACGTAACCAACTGGATGGGCAAGTACGAAACCCGGGATATTATTGATGGGATTAACTATTTGGCGAAACACTACCCACAGGCCGATACCAGTAGCACCGGCATTTACGGGGGCAGTTATGGTGGATTTATGGCCCTGTATGCCACTAGCGTAGCGCCCGAATATTTTGATGCGGCGGCAGCCCTGCGCGCCGTCACCAACTGGGAGAACTATTACAATACCAATCCCTGGTACACCCTCCCGCGTCTCGGCAAGCCGTCCCAGGATTCCATCCACTACGATCGGAGCTCTCCCATCGGCTATGTGGACCAGCTGGAAGATCCGGTACTTATTCTTCATGGCCTGACGGATAACAATGTGGGCTTTCAGGATGCCGCCCAGTATATCGAAAAACTGGTACAGGCCGGCGATAAAGAATTTGAGATGATGATGTACCCTTCCGAGCGGCATAGCTTTGAAGATCCCGATGCCTGGTATGATGAATACAGCCGGATCTTTGAATTTTTCGAGGAACACCTGAAATAAAAAGAAAGCTGGTTAAATTTAGAAGCAATCAGTTTTTCAAGGCCGGATAGGCTATCTTGATAGTGACAAAACCAATCCGGACCATTTCTGTATAACGAAGGGTGGCCTGGAACAGTAATCAGTGTTTCCGACTAGTGTCCACCCTGAGGAGTTAAATGGTCCTTGATCTTTTCGTTTCTTTTGTATCAAGACAAAAGGAACACTATAAAAATATGATTAGGGCTTTGCCTTTTAGTAAGGAGACATTCTTATACTTTTTCTTGTTCCATTTTTGAAACGACGCAAAAACAGAACCCAAAAACGTCGCTGGCTCCATGGAATCCTCTAAAGCGGGGCATACCATACACAGGGCTGGCCTTAGCAGATGAGTATAAAAGGAAATAAATGGGGAAAACGTAATAAAAGAAAGAGGCGTTGATGAACGAACACGAATGCTGAAGCCGGCTTGCCAGTCGTTCTACCTGTAATACTCCTGATCAGACTTCGTACAGGTCGCGGTGACTTGGAGTATTCTTACTATGAACGCTCACTGCCATGGAAATGACATCCTAAAAGTTATTAGTATAATTTCCTCACTGTTATGCTAATAACTCTATCTATAATTATACCAATAACGGTATGATTGTCTCAGTTAGGGGAGGAAGGCGTTAGGCGGGGCAAAGTGGGTTAGCTGTTAAGCCAATCTTAGATGTAAATAGAACTTATGACAAGAGATCCTGAACTCCCGAAACATCAGAAGAAAGATATCAAGATTCGGGAAGCATACCAGTCTACTCTTCATACACAGTATCTTCACCAAAGGAGCCCCACTTTCTATTTAGCATATATAAAATGATTCCTACAATCATGATTCCCAGTCCCACGAGCGATTCCAGGGGGCGCTCCAGAATTACATAAACCATAATAAAGGTATTCACCAGCAGAAATACAGCGGGAGTCACCGGATACCCCCATGTTTTGTAGGGGCGATCCATTTCCGGCCGCCGCCACCGCAGCACATATACACCAGCCACCGTCAGACTGCTCATTCCAATCAGTAAAAAGGTGGCATATACCATCACCTGCTCAAAAGTAGAAGTGTACAGAAAAAGCAAGGTAACAATTGCCTGAAAAATCAGGGCGTTAACCGGAATTTGCTTTTCATTTCTCTTGCCCAGCATCTTAAAAACGCCATAATCTTCTCCTATAACCTGCGCAATACGTCCCCCTATGAACACCATGGCGCTGATAGTAGAAATCATAAGTACCGAAATAAGAATAGATAGCACATCGGCTGCCGCCGGGCCCAGCATCTGTTCAGCTGCCAGAAAACCGACTTCCACCTTGCCCGCCAGCTCAGGGATGGGAACCAATAAAAGAAATACGTAATTGAGCAGCGCATACAGAACCGTAACCATCACCGTGGCTATAAATAGTGCTTTGGGCAAATTCTTTTGCGGCTTTTGGATCTCTCCTACAATATAAACGGCTGCATTCCATCCCGTATAGGCGTAAGAAACATATACCAGGGCTACAGCAAAAAAAGGGCTTACTAATATCCCCCAGTCGGAACTCTTAGGCACAAGGCTGATAGGCTGATGATTGGATGCCATAAAGCCTAAAACGATGAAAAGTACCACAACGCCAACTTTTACCGCGGTCGATATATTTTGCAGGTAGTTCCCCCATCGAATGCTGGTGCTGTGGACCAGCGTTATCAGTACAACCGAAATGGCTCCAACATGGGTCACCGGGACAGCAGGAAAAACGGCATGGGTATATTCTCCCAGTGCAATAGCGGCAATGGCAGTGGGCGCAGCAAATCCGGCGGTAAGGGATATCCATCCGGAAAGAAATCCCAGCGATGGATGATATATTTCCGAAAGCAGGTGGTATTCGCCCCCGGACCGCGGCAGGGCTGCTCCTAACTCTCCATAAGAAAGCGCTCCACACAGGGCAACAACCCCTCCTACAACCCAAAGCATAACCAAGGCAAAAGCAGATTGTATATCCACAACCTGGTAACCGAGACTGGTAAAGACCCCGGTTCCTATCATGTTTGCTACAGCAATAGATATTGCCGTAATCAATCCCACTGTTTTCTTTGTACCCGAAGACGATTCAGCCATATAACGTTAGTGGTGAAAGGTTAAAGGCTGCTGAAAGTAATAGATCTTGACAACGATTAAGCCCCAACAACCTTTAACTTTGAATTCAACTTGCAATCCCAAAGCCTGTTTCTGGAATTGCTAAACCTACCTAAAGCAGAGGTTTTAAGAAGCTTAATTAATATTCAGCGTTAATTTTGTAAAGTAGTATGCTCCATTAAACCCATGCTGGGAGGGCGGATACTTAAACACATTGAAATAACTATTGGCATAAACATGTTCATCGGGATATATGTCAAATATATTATTACCGCCAACCGTGAAATCCAATTCATCGGTCACTCCATAGGTCAGGCTCAGGTCGGTTACAAATTTTGCGCTGTACGTCTGTGCTTCTCCGAAAGCACCGCCGGTATTCAGACTTACTTCTCCGAACCTGACTCCCCGGACCATCGCAGATAGTGGACCGATATCATATTGCAGGGTGGCCGAAATCTTAGATTGGGGATCGCCTTCTTCGAGTCGCAGCCTATCCCACGACTGCAGATATAAATCAGCTTGTTCTTCAAGCTGTGGAGATGTTTCCACGGCTCCCTGCACCTTTACCTCATTGAAGTTGGCTCCCAGTGAGAAATTCAGCTGATGATCATTTGAAAAAGGATGATTGTAAGTGGCTACAATATCGACTCCGCGCGTTCGGGTATCAATAGCATTGGTGAAGAAGTTTGCCGCTGATACTCCGTAGTCTCGAAGCTCAGCTGCAATATCCGCTGGCAGTTCATTTACGTTAAATTCACTCGTCAGTATGATACGGTCTTCCACATCGATCTGGTAGAAATCTGTGGTCAAGCTCAGGTTTTTAAACGGACGAAGCGCAAACCCTGCACTGTAATTAATGGATGTTTCCTCTTTTAGATCCGGAATACCCAACAGGTCGGCCGGACGGCTGTTATTATTGAAGGTACCTATCTGCACCAATCGGTTATTATCATTAAAATCGCTGGATACCTTATTGTAGTACACCTGGTGGAGCGATGGAGCGCGGAACCCTGTATTAATGGCGCCCCGGAGGGTTAAGTATTCTCCAAAGAGGTACCGTGCGGATAATTTTCCATTGAGGGTATTCCCAAAATCGCTGTACCGCTCAAAACGGGTCGCTCCCGCAACCAAAAAGTCTTGGGTCAGGTTTACTTCTACATCTGCAAAAGCGGCAATATTAGTACGGGTAGCACTTATTTCATCTGAGGGTCGAAATCCCGGATAACCCTGTGATCCGCCAGTTCTACCTAATGTATCTGTCTGTCCTACTACAAGACCATTACTTGCTACGCTATCCACAATTCCGTAATTACGATAGGAGGGCTCGTCACCTGCATTAATGCCATAATTATCAACCCTGAATTCAGAGCCCAGGGCTACATTTATGCCCGATAGGGCCTGATCAAAGTATTTCGCAAAGGTAAGTCCGGTTACATTTTGACTGAACGAAAACCCGCCCACATCAAAAGCAGTCGGGGAGGATGCGCCGAGAGTGGCGTTCACGCTATTGGTCACCCGAAAGTCAAATGCATTGCTACCAAAACTATTGCTAAAATCGATTTCCCATCCCCGGAATTCTCCACGGATACCGGCCGTCAGGGATTTATCTGTAATGGAAGATTTAGTCAGCGGCTGAAATCCGTGCGGATATATTTCCGGAACATTCCCACCGTCTACGGGCAGGCGCCGAAAAGGGAAACCGGTTCCCTGCTTGTTGCTTAATCCACCAAAGAAATACACTTCTGTGCCCTGATTACCCACGGGCACTGCTCCATTCACAAAAGTCGAAGCGATCTGCATGCCAGCGTCGCCAATATGAAACTTAAAGTCATCTCGTGTTTTTCCCCTTTCCTGGATTTCTGAATTATCTTCAGCTCGAACTTCTTCCGGGTTGTCGTCAAATGGGTAGGCAAAACCGGGTATATACACATGTAAATCGTGATCACCGGTTCGATTCGTAGGCTCCCGGTTGGTAAAAGAACCGGTCACATTCACATACCCCTCTTCTCCCAACTCAAAGCCATAGTTTGCATTTACCTTTGCCGTTTCACCATCTCCGGCTTTATAACCGCCGGCGGTGGCACTTGCCGTCAATAAGCCGGTACCTTCCTTCAAAATAATATTGATCACGCCAGCGATAGCATCAGAACCATATTGAGCAGCAGCTCCGTCTCGTAATATCTCAATCCGGTCGATTGAAGCAGTAGGTATTACGGACATATCTGTTCCTACAGTCCCCCGCTTGCCACCAAGCAGGTTAATAACCGAGCTGGTATGACGCCGCTTTCCGTTTATCAACACTAACAGCTGGTCAGGCCCCATTCCCCGAAGAGAAGCAGGCGCATTATGCTCGGATTCATCCGCGGCGGACTGTCGATTTGATTGAAATGAAGGAGCAACATATGTCAACAATTGATTTACATCCACCTGTGGCGCCTGGATATCAAGATCTTCTACCGAAATCACATCTATAGGCACCGCAGACTCCAGGTTGCTGCGACCACCGCTGCGGGTTCCGGTTACTACGACCTCGCTTCCTGAGATATATGAAGAAGTGAGGGACACATTCAGTGTTACAACTTCACCGGCAGAAAGACCTGTTAGTGATTCCGTTGTGCTTTCAAAGCCTATATAGGAAAATTGCAGCTCTGCATCCCCCGCTGGAACTGTCAGCGAATAATCTCCGTCTCGGTCGGTTACCGTACCACGAGAAGAATCAATAAGACGGATATTTACACCCGGTAAATGTTCTCCGGTTGCTTCATTGATAACTTTTCCTTCAACGGTAGCAGTCTGTTGGCCCCAACTTACCGCAGAGGTAAATAGAGGAAACACAGCAATTAAAAACAGATATTTAAAAACGTTATTCACGGTGTACATAAGTATTTTTGCTTGTAAGTTTTATGAATTTATCTCGAACAAAAGACATTGGGTAAGAAAGGCTAATCCTTCACAAAAAAGCCGCTTACCAAGACTGATAGCGGCTTAGGGCGTTCCCTGATTTTCAAACGCTATCAATCAACATCGGCAGTAACAACAGCAACAATGACAAGAAATTACCTGAGATTGATGTAACAGCATATATATCCTTTTGCGTTCAAAAATTAATTGCGACCTAATTGTAACCATTTTCACCACAATTATCCAACCTGATTGTTTCTATCTGAACGGTATTTTTTTATATTTACTTCATTCATGTATATAAACATTTGATATCATTTCACCTGTCCTTCTCTATTCTATAATTCCAAAGTAACCATTAACCTATTTAATTTTAGATGTTCTGGTTTCCTATAGCAATAATTGGCACGCTCGGTCTGGCTTTATTTATTGTTGAAACTATTATTGCTGCTCCTCCCTATATTGAAAATAAATCTGATCATTTTGACGGGAAAAAATTTATTAATCCCGAAGGATTAAATGAACACAGCTATTTTGATGTGCTAAAATGGTGGTTTTCAGGTAATGATAAAGGAACCTGGCACAAGCTGAGCAAAAAGGATGTACCGCCCGGCCCCAAGCCCGCTCCAACAGTAGACGATGAAGAAGTTCATATTACCTTTATAAATCACGCTTCTTTTCTAATCCAAGTTAACGGACAAAATATTCTTACAGATCCCATTTGGAGCCGCCGGGCCAGCCCCTTTCAATGGATTGGCCCCAAACGAATGCGTCCACCGGGACTTAATTTCGAGGATTTGCCCCCAATAGACACAGTGCTTATCAGCCATAACCATTACGACCACCTGGATATACAGACCGTTTTAGATCTTAATGAGGCTCATAAACCTACATTTGTGGTTCCGCTTGGTGTCGATCAACTATTGCATGAGCATAAAATCCAAGACACTATCCATATGGACTGGTGGGACCGTCAACAACTAGGAGAAGAGTTGTCTATTTCAGCGGTTCCGGCACGGCACTTTTCTGCACGAGGTTTGTTTGATCGCAACAAAACGCTTTGGTGTGGATACATTATCCACGCCAAGCCCGGGAATATCTACTTTGCCGGCGATACCGGATATGGAGAATTCTTTAAAGAAATCAGGCGCCGGTATGGTTCGATATTTACCTCTCTAATTCCGATTGGTGCTTATAAACCCCGGTGGTTTATGGAATCTATCCATCTTTCACCTAAAGAAGCGATACAGGTGCATCAGGATCTCCAGTCCGAACAAAGCTTTGCCATGCACTTCGGTACGTTCCCCCTGGCAGACGATGGCATGTTTGAGGCCACAAATGAGCTTAAAAAAGAACTTCGGGGAAAACCTATCCTAAAACAAAAATTTCGTATTCCTATTGAAGGAAAACGACAAATTCTTACCCCCGAAAAAACAGCCAAATATTTTTCCTGACAAACCCTAATTTTAGGACGAAATTGCCCTTCATTTTTTGTAGATTTAAGCCTTGCTTATATAAATAACCTTCAGCTCAATACGAGCGCCAATGTCTGATAACTATCGCGCATTAACCCGTACATATCGTCCTACATCATTCGACGATATTGTATCACAGAAACACGTCAGCAATACGCTTAAAAATGCCATTAAACAAAACCGACTGGCCCATGCATACATGTTCTGCGGCCCGCGCGGGGTTGGTAAAACAACTATGGCCCGTGTTTTAGCCCGTACGGTAAATGAAATAGATCAACAGATCGACGGGGAATCGCTCAATCAGACGCTGAATGTTGTTGAAATTGATGCCGCCTCGAACAATAAGGTAGACGATATCAGGGACCTGCGTGAACGTGTACGCATCCCTCCACAAAATGGACGGTACAAAGTCTATATTATTGACGAGGTCCATATGCTCAGCAAATCGGCTTTTAACGCCTTGCTGAAAACACTGGAAGAGCCTCCAGATCACATTATTTTCATCTTCGCCACCACCGAACCGCACAAGGTACTGCCAACAATTCTCTCTCGCGTCCAGCGCTTTGACTTTAAGCGGATTAGCATTGATGAAATCGTGGACCGGCTGCGTTCCGTTGCCAAAAATGAAGGCATCCAAATTGATGATGAATCTCTTCATGTTATTGCTAAAAAAGCAGACGGAGCGTTGCGCGATGCCTTAGGACTATTGGACCAGGCGATCTCATTCTGTGGAAACGACATCCAGCATGAAGAGTTGCTCCGCGCTCTCAATGTAGTGAGTACAGAGCGTATGTTTGACTTTATGAATACGGTGGAGCAACAGGATGCCAGCAAGGGGCTGGAGCTCATTAACGACCTACTGCAGGAGGGATATGATATCCAGGAGTACTTGGTGGGACTCGCAGAGCATATCCGTAATCTATATGTAGCCAAAAGTTCGGCTAAAATGCATTTAGTCGAGGCCTCTCCTGATACAAAAAAAAGATATAAACAGGCCGCCAAATCCTTTTCCGAGGATGATCTCATCCGTATGCTCCACATGGTCAGTGAAGCACAGTACAAAATAAAGGAAGCCCAGCAACCAAAAATTCAATTTGAAATTACGCTTCTGAAATTAATTCACATGGAGCGGCGCAAGAATCTAGATACCCTTGTTTCTGAGCTGCAGCAGTTAAAAAAAAAGCTCAGTAACCAACCAGCGGTAACCACGGATACGGATGCCGACACCCAAACAGCATCCTCAGATTTACAGCAGGATAGCAGTACCGAAAAAAAGGAAATAAAGCCCGATTCAAATGTTTCTGGCTCAGAACGGCCGCCTCAACCACCGGAACCTGTTATTCGGGAAGAAACGGAAAATAGATCTGAAGAAACCAATAACGCGGATTCTCCTGAAGCAGAAATAGAATCCGAAACAGAAACAGTTATAGCCACCGAGATTGCCGGGGAAGAAACCGAAGCAACCCCAAATGACGATGACTTCGACCAGCTGTTTGGAAGATCCTCGCTAAATAAAGAAGTATCTAATGCATCCAACGGATCTGGTACGCCTGCAAGAGAAGAGCAAAAAACCGAATCTTCACCCAAACGCGCACCAAAAGA